>JAZUFW010000085.1:0-22456 GCA_045640905.1 Lachnospiraceae bacterium | reverse complement strand
CGTTCGGCCGGTTCAATTGGCAATCCGTTGCCAACTGAACCTAAAAAATCCATCCGGGATTTTTTGCCTACAGTTAGTCGAGTTTCTAAGTCAAAAGCACAATTTCGTCCTATCGATTCGCAAACCAACACCGAATTCTCCGGCCTGGTTTATCTACAAGCTATCGATAGTGTAAGTGGATTAAGCATATATGCCGAAATAGGAGCAATGGGCCCGGAGAAGCCTGGAAGCAAGAAAGGGGCCCAGGAGAGAGTAAAACAAAGGAGGCTCCTGGGCCCGGAGGAGCCTGGAAGCAAGAAAGGGGCCCAGGAGAGAGAAAAACAAAGGAGGCTCCTGGGCCCGGAGGAGCCTGGAAGCAAGTAGAGGGGCCCAGGAGAGAGAAAAACAAAGGAGGCTCCTGGGCCCGGAGGAGCCTGGAAGCAAGAAAGGGGCCCAGAAGAGAGTAACACGGCGCGAGAAACGATAAAAAATAAAATTTTTTTTCAAAAAAGTGAAACCTTTGTATTTTTTTTGCGTCTTTACTTATGAAAGCGATAAAAAAGGGAGTTTCCCGATTAAACATACGGAGGTATTTATTATGAAAAAAAGAATGGTTGCTTTATTACTCGCAGGATTGATGGTCTCATTAACAGTAACAGGTTGCGGAGCAAACCTTACAAGCGCAACAAGTGATGTTGAAACTGCTTCATCAGCTTCAACCGAGTCACATTCATCCGCAAGAAAAACTTCAGATCACAAAAAGAAAAGCGATTCAAAGAAGAATCAAACAAAAGAAACTGCTCCCAGAGAAGTTGAAGCTACGGATTCTGAACCCACAGCATGCGATACAGTATGTGTGGATGTTGCAGAAGAGGAAATCGGTGATTACGGCCTGGCATATTATGATCCATATAGTGATTCATACTATGACCCGTATTACAACGGAGAAAATTACGCAACATATGTAGAGAATGCATTTAACGCAGTTAAGGACAGCCCCTTATCAACATTTGCGGCAGACGTTGATACAGCATCATACGCCAACTTCAGAAGAATGATTACAGACGGTTACGACTTATACTCTATTCCGAGCGGATCAATCAGAACCGAAGAAATGATTAACTATTTTTCATATGATTATGACGGACCGAAGAAGGGAGAGCCGTTTGGCGTTAACGCTACTATCTGCGATTGCCCTTGGAATGATGAAACATATTTGCTGACTTTGGGAATACAGGCAGAAGAGATGAAGTCAAACAAGCGTCCTGCATCAAATATAGTATTCTTGATTGATGTTTCAGGATCAATGTCCGGATATGACAGAATCGACCTTTTAAAAGAAGGATTCTCAATGCTTGTTGACGATCTTGATGAGAATGACAGAGTTTCAATTGTGACATATGCGTCAGATTCTTCAATATATCTTGAGGGTGAAACGGGCGATAATCATTCAAAAATCAAGCGCGCTATAAAGAAGCTTGAAGCAAACGGAAGCACTAACGGTGGAGCAGGTATCATTTCAGCTTATGAACTGGCTGAGAAATATTTCATCGAAGGCGGAAATAACAGAGTTATCATGGCTACAGACGGTGATTTGAATGTGGGTATTACGGATGAAGATGAATTGGAAGAATTGATTACCGAAGAAAAGGAAAGCGGAGTATTTCTTTCAGTGTTGGGCTTCGGAACAGGAAATTACAATGATGCAGCTTTGGAAAGACTGGCAGATAAAGGAAACGGAAATTATTCATACATAGACGGATTATCTGAAGCAAAGAAAGTATTGGTAGATGAATTCGGATCAACAATTTATACAATAGCCAAGGATGTAAAATTCCAGATCGAATTTAATCCTGCATATGTATCAGAGTATCGTCAGGTAGGATACGAAAACCGCGCAATGGCAGACAAAGATTTTAATGATGATACTAAAGACGGCGGCGAAGTAGGTGCAGGACATTCCGTAACAGTTATGTACGAAATTAAGCTCTCTGATGATGTTGAAGATGACGGAATAACATACAGATATCAGCAAAATGAACTTACGGACATTGCGGTTGATACGGATGAATGGATGACAGTAAGCATCAGATACAAGAAACCCAACGAAGATGAATCAAAGCTTTTGACATATCCTATAAGTGAAGAATGCTACACGAAAAAACCTTCTTGTGATACACTATTTGCAGCATCTGTTGCAGAATTGTCAATGATTGCAAATGACAGTGAATATATTGGCAACATTGATATAGATGATGTTATTTCACAGGTTGAAGATTTGGATTTAGATGGAGATGAGTATAAAGCAGAATTTTTGGATTTGCTGTATATGCTCTAAGAGGAAAGAATGGAAGATAGCCGCATAGTCGAACTTTATTGGGATCGAGACGAAAACGCAATAACAGTTACAGCAGAAAAATACGGCAATTACTGCCGCAAGATAGCCATGAATATTCTGTATAACGAAGAAGATTCAAACGAATGTGTTAATGACACTTATCTTGCGGCATGGAATTCCATGCCGGATCAAAGACCGACTATGTTGGGCGCCTTTCTATCGGCAATTACCAGAAATTTGTCGCTTGATATGTTCAGAAAATCACATTCGCAAAAGCGCGGAGAGGGTCAGATTACCGAAGTAATCGATGAGATGTATGATCTGGCGGGAGGCAGTACCCCCGAAGAGGAAGTTGACAAGATGATGCTGGCTTCAGCCATAAATCTTTTTCTGGGTACATTAAATAAAGAAAACAGACTGATTTTTATGAGACGCTATTATTATATGGATTCGCTCAGTGATATAGCCGACAAATTATCATTGTCGGAGGGAAAAGTAAAAACGTCACTGTTCAGGAGCAGAAATAAGCTTAAGGAATACTTGATAAAGGAGGGATATACGCTATGAAATCGGATAATCTGATTGATGCTTTTTCGAATATAGATCCTTCGTTTATCACAGAAGCAGCATATGAAGTGGATCGCTCGCATTTTGACTTTGCCATAAATAAGCGTCGCCAAAAGCTTAAGTTTAGAAACACTTTGATGGCTGTAATACCTGCAGCTGCCTGCGTCTTAATAGTAATCGGTGTTATTGGAATTAATTCCGTGATGAACCCTTCTTTCGATTCGGCACCGACCGCTGCTACAACCGCAGCTTCAACCGATAATGCGGCAGTGGAAGAGGCAGAGACGGCTTGCGCTGAAGAGTCTGTTTCGGAAAGTGAAATCGATTCTGCAAGCGACGTTTTCGAAGATTCACGTTCCGATAAGGGAAGCTCAACCAAGAGTTCCGCAAGCAGCGCAGAAAAGGCGGCAGAAACCGAGGCACAGGATACGGTCATAGCTGATGAAGGTTACAGTGAATCGGATTATGAAGAAAATGATATTAACTCCGGCAAAACGATTTTGGATTCCGTTGTTATAGAAAGTGCTTCTTATGAAGGCGGCTTACTTACTTTGGAAATAGTTAATTCAAAGGACGATAAGGTAATATACGTTTCGCAGTATCGTATCTATAAAGAAATCGACGGCGAATATGAAGAAGTTCCTCTTAATGATACCAAGGACAGTCCTGCCATCAGCATTGACGGAAACTCAAGTGTTGAATTGGTTATTGATTTATCGGAAGTCTTTGAACCTGAAGAAGGCAACTACAAGATATTGTTAGGAGACCTGGAAGCGGAATTTACAGTTAAATAAATTTATGTCAACTATTTTTAGCGCAATCTATTGACAACGAACCACCACATATTGTATATTTTAGAAGAATAAATAATTATGTTAATTAATTATGTCAATACATTTATGTATACTAACATATACAATATCTTGAAAGGTGGTTTACAGATGAAAAAGGTAATAGCTTACGTTGGAGTGTTACTTAGCATAGCGCTTTGCTACATAAATATAGCAACCGTAAACGCAAAAGCAGTTGATATTATGGCTACGGTTGAAGGCACCATAGCTACCGGATCTTCGAACACACAGCTTAATTTGGATACACCGGCCGGAAAAATGGAGATAAAGATTGATTCATCTACTCCGATAGAAGGAAAGAATTTCCTGCCCGGACACAAAGTTGTGGTAGCTGTATACAGAGGTGATGATTCGTGGTTGCATGCTGCATCTATTAAGGAATCTACCAACAACTCTCTGGCTACGATAGATACTTCAAATAAATATACCGTAACAGGACAGATAAAAGATGTTTCCACATCGAATATTCTTTACTTTGCTACTTCGGCAGGGGACATGGAAATCAAATTTGATGCTTCAACAGATATCTCCGGAGTATCGAGATTGATGGCCAACGGATACTATACGGTAATATGTGCGAGAGGTTCGGATGCATATCTGCACGCTTTGGCTATGGCTGATTCGGCTCCCGTATATGTTCAGAGTTCAAACTCAGGTTCGCAGGCAAATACGACTACATATTCAAACGCCAATGTTTCGGGAACGACATATACTTCAACAGGTACTGTTTCTGATAAGACTACGGCAACCATTCTATATTTCAACAGTAACGGTGAAGGTGAAAGACAGTTTAAGATAGATGCAAATACTGATGTTTCTTCGGGATATGTGTTAACAGCAGGCAGACCGATGACTGTTACATATGCTTACGGTGATGACGCATATTGGCATGCCGTATCGATTTCCGGAAAGATGCCTGATTCCGGCGGTGCATCTGTTAACACTGCCAATACGGTAGATGTTTCGGGAACTATCGGCGGAAATTGCGATAATAATATTATCCGACTTCAGACAGGCGGCGGAGAGATGGAATTAAAGTATGATACATTATCTTCTTTGGGAAATGCAAAATTCCTCCGTACCGGACAAAAGATAAATGCGAATATCGGATACGGTTCCGACGGCTATTGGCATTTACTTTCATTAACAGCACAGAATTAACTTTATGCATAATAAAGGGGCTTCGCTAAAATGCGAAGCCCTTTTTTAGTTTCTTTCCTATTACATAAAAACGCTCGCGCGAGCGGAAGATGTCACTTTGTGACCGCGCTCGGCGCGTGAATGTCGCAAGCAACATTCAATTTTATATTTTATAGACTAATTATTTACTTATTCCGTCATCATCGTACAAATCATATTCAGCAGCGCTGCCGAAGGAATAGTAGGTTATATTTTTTGAATTCACATCATCAACGGAATATACTTTTTCCCCGATGGGAATCTGGCGGTTGTTTCTTATGTACAAGGTGGCAGTGCCCAGGGGTATGTTCACATAGTGAAATCCTTTTTCGTAAATGTTCCCCTCAATGACCTGTTCATTTTCAAAACGAAGCTCTTTCATTTTCTCGGGGAAATAAATTACACGTCCGGCAGTATTTTGATTCACAACCGGTGCAATCATTACTTCATCACCGAGTAAAAGCTGATCTTCGATTTCGCGGGCCACACTATCTTCTTCATATTCGAAAGCCAGCGGCTTGAACATCATGGAGTCATTCTTGGCAGCTTTCATGTATTCGCTGTAAAGATATGGCACCAAACGATATCGAGTCAGTATCAAAGAACGGAACAGATCGATATTTTGGAATCTGAAAAACTCCTGGTCACGGCTGCCCAATGCCGAATGATTTCGAAACAGGGGAGTAAAGATGGAAAAAGCAGTCCACCTAAGGAGCAGATCTTCGGAAGTGTTACCTCCGAAACCGCCCATGTCGGCACCGGTATATAAAAATCCGCACATGTTCAGCGAGGGCATCATCTTTAAATTCATTAATAAATGAGACCAGATGGAAATGTTGTCTCCCTGCCAAATTCCACTGTATCTATGCATCCCGATATATGAAGAACGTGAAATCATCAATACACGTTTTCCGGGAACCAGTTCATCAAAGGCTTCATCGGCCCCGCGTGTCATATAGTATCCGAAAAGATTATGAACATCGTCGTGGAGATATTTCTGTCCTTTATAATTGTGATAAAACGATCTGTAATCACAAAGGTTATTATTGATTCCTTCTATCAATCCTTTAAAATGAAAGAATTTATCAAGATCCAGATTTTCTTCTCTTAATGAATCAATCTCATCGAAGACTTCGTTTAGATGCTTGCGCGAATAAAATATGGCAGGTTCGTTCATGTCATTCCAAAAGCCTTCGATTCCTTTATCCAACAGGAATTTGTACTTTCTTCCGAACCATTTTCGAGCTTCATCATCCAACATGTCGGGGAAATGGCAATCACCCGGCCAGACACCGACGACAAAATCTTCACCGTTTTCATCTTTACAAAAGTAGTTGTTTTTAACACCCTCTTCGTAAACTTCGTATCCTTTTTCAATCTTTACGCCGCCATCGATTATCGGAATGATTCGAATTCCGTCCTGCTTCATCTCATTTATTAATTCTTCGAAATCGGGGAAAGAATCACGATTTATTGTGAAATCTTTGTAGCGTTCCATATAGTCGATATCCATGTATATCATATCGAGAGGAATTCCGGATTTTTTGTAATTGTCCGCAACGAATCGGAAGTCGTTGCTTGAAGCGTATCCCCATCTGCTTTGCGCATATCCGAACCCCCATTTCGGGGCAATATAGCTATGCCCTATGAGGGCTCGAAACTGCTTTATAATACCATTGGGAGAATCTTCGCAATTATCTTCGTTAGTAATGACATAGAGGTTAAAGGAGCCGGAGTCAACGGTTATTTCCAATACCTCCATCCGGTTGAAACCGATGTCAAACGAAACTCTGCCGGGAGTATCGATAAAAAGACCGAGATTTTTCGGTTTTGAATTCGAAAGAGAGTTTATGAGCAGAAAATTGTGGGCACCGTACAGGGACTCTTTATCCTCACTGTGATTGGGGTCGTCCGTACAGTAACTTACGTATTTGAAGCCGCGCTTGTTCATTCCGCGAACATTTTCGCCGAGCCCGTATACGATGTCTGACGGATTCATGATGATTTTTAGGCTGATAGCGGAATCAGTTTGTTTTGCCTCAATTCCGGCATAACCGTTAGTAAAATTCGAAGGTGTAACTTGTGCTATTACCGCCTCTGTTTCAATTGGTGTTCCGAAAATAAATCTCTTAATCATTTCAATATCCTCTGAGTGGGTTTTGATACAAAATGTATTATACAGAAAACGTTTTCCAAAAACAAGAGTGTATTTTGCGGATTTTGGCGAATTAAAATACTTTAAAACGCAGGTATACTAATGGACTGAGGGTTTTTTTTATGATAAAATCCCTTCGGATGAGGGAATTAATATACTTTTTTTAATGAGGAAAAATAAATGATTATACCTGTTTTATTGTTTATATTGGGATTAATTTTGTTGATTAAAGGCGGCGATTGGTTTGTTGACGGTGCTACGGGAATAGCACACAGATTCAAAATTCCGGATATTATTATCGGCGCCACGGTTGTGTCGATAGGAACGACGCTTCCCGAGGTTATGGTTTCTGCTACCAGTGCTCTGCAGGGACTGGGATCGATGGCCTACGGAAATGCCATTGGCTCGATTATATGTAATACATCGTTGATTGCAGCGCTGACCATAGCAATTCGACCTACGGAAGTGCCTAGAAAGTCGATGATAGTACCGGTGTGCTTTTTCTTTTTTGCTGCAGCGGTTTATGCCGGCGTCGCATATATAAGCGGAAACTTTTCCAGATTTACCGGACTGTTCCTGCTACTGATATTTGTGGTATATATGACGGTTTTGATTATTCGTGCCAAGAAAGAGATGGCGCTTTCAAAGAGTGAATCCGGTCAAAAAGAATCGACCGAGGATAAGAAGATTCAGAATGTGACGGTTGATGAAGAAAATGAAATCAGTGCCAAGGTTGAAAAAGCGACAAAGAATTTCTTACAGAGAGATTCTGTGGTAAAGGAAATATTCCTGCTGATTATAGGTGCTGCATTAATTACTGTGGGAGCCAATCTCTTGGTTGATAACGGTACCATAATAGCCGAAAGCCTGGGAGTTCCGCAGTCTGTTATAGCACTTACGATAGTTGCTCTGGGAACATCACTTCCGGAATTGGTTACGGCTGTTACTTCTTTAGTAAAGGGACACAGCTCGCTGTCACTTGGAAATATTATCGGAGCCAACCTGTTTAACCTGGTATTGGTCAGCGGCGTTTCAATCACGCTGAATCCTTTTAGCCTGCCTGCGGAGAAAACTATCATGATTGGAGGCATCGCCAGAAATGCTTCCTTGGTTATTGATGTTCCTTTGTTCCTTATTGTAATGATCCTTATGACCATACCGACATTGATAAAAGGAAAATTAAAAAGATGGCAGGGAATAGCGCTTTTGGCAATATATGCGGCATATTTGATATTCCAGTTTGTGGGGTAGGACTTTACTTTTGAGTCAAAATGTTTTACATTTTTGGTTGATGAAATTAATCAATATTATATAAAGGAGAAATATACGATGAATCTTTCACCACTTCAAAAAGCAAGATATGAGTATACTCCCAAACTTCCGGGAATGCTCAGAAACGGTATCGCAGAAATCTGCGTTAAGGAAGGAAGCGCAACTGAAAGTGTAGCGGATCAGGACAAGATTAAGGCTCTTTTCCCTAACACATACGGCAAGAACGAAATTACTTTTGTTAAGGGTGCCAATACTTCAGCTGCAAAGAAGCAGGTTGTAGGTGTTATCCTTTCGGGTGGACAGGCTCCCGGCGGACATAACGTAATCAGCGGCCTTTATGATGCTCTTAAAGCAACAAATAAAGATAATGTTCTTTTGGGATTTAAGGGTGGTCCGGACGGACTTTTGAAGAATGATTATGTAGAGTTTGACGATGCGTTTATCGATGCATACAGAAACACAGGCGGATTCGATATTATCGGTTCAGGCAGAACAAAGCTTGAGACCAAAGAACAGTTTGCAATAGTAGCAGAAAATGCAAAGAAGAACGGACTTACCGCTGTAGTAATAATCGGTGGAGATGATTCAAATACAAATGCCGCTACTTTGGCAGAATACATGGCAGCAAACAACACCGGAATTCAGGTTATCGGATGTCCCAAGACAATCGATGGCGACTTGAAGAATGAAGATATCGAAGCTTCTTTCGGTTTTGATACAGCTACAAAGACATATTCGGAACTTATCGGAAATATTGAAAGAGATGCCAATTCGGCTAAGAAGTACTGGCATTTCATCAAAGTAATGGGACGTTCCGCTTCACACGTAGCATTGGAATGTGCTCTTGAAACACAGCCCAATATCTGCTTGATTGGTGAAGAAGTTGCAGCAAAGAAGATGTCTCTTGCACAGATTACAAATTATATTGCAGATTCTGTTGAAAAGAGAGCAGCAAACGGAAACAACTTTGGTGTAGCAATTATTCCCGAAGGTATTGTTGAATTCGTTCCCGAGTTCTCAAAGCTTATCGCTGAGATTAATGAACTTTTGGCAGGAAGCAAGACAGAAGAATTCAACGCACTTCCCAACTGGGATGCAAAGTACAACTTCATCAAAGCAGGTCTTTCTGCAGAATCTTTTGCAGTATTTGATATTCTTCCTCAGGGAATTCAGCAGCAGCTCTTCCTTGAAAGAGATCCTCACGGAAACGTTCAGGTTTCACTTATCGAATCTGAAAAGTTGTTCTCTGAGATGGTAAAGACAGAACTTGCAAAGAGAAAGGCAGCAGGAACATATAAAGGAAAGTTCGGAGCACAGCATCACTTCTTCGGTTATGAAGGAAGATGTGCATTCCCTTCAAACTTTGATGCCGACTACTGCTATTCATTGGGATACAACGCCTTCATGCTTATTCAGTACGGTTATACAGGATATCTTTCAAAGGTATCTAATATTGCTAAACCCGCCGATGAGTGGATTGCAGGTGGTATGCCTATCACCAAGATGATGAATATGGAAAGAAGAAACGGTGAAGATAAGCCTGTTATCAGAAAAGCTCTTGTTGAACTTGACGGAAAGCCGTTTAAGTATTTTGAGGCTAACAGAGAGACATGGGCTGTTGAAACAGCATTCACATATCCCGGTGCTATTCAGTACTACGGACCTGCAGAGGTTTGTGATTTAACTACCAGAACTCTTGCTTTGGAAAAAGCATAAGATAATTGTGAAGAGGGCCGGAAATCCTAAAGGATTCCGGCCTTCTTGTATTTATTGAAAGTAATAGGAATCGGCTTGCTCGTATGGATTATGCCTTGAAAAAACAGGTGATAATTAGTAGAATTAGTTTATAGACCATTTAGGAGAAAGAATAATGATCGCAAATATCATAGCTAATTATCTGGTTAACAAAGGCAAAATATCTGTTTCTCAACATTATAACTTGTTCGAGGAACTGTCCAAAGTCAGAGCAAAACTCGGACTTATCGCGGTGCATGAAGGACTGATGACGGAATACCAGGCAGATACCATTAATCTGCTACAGTCTACTCATGATAAAAAATTCGGAGATTTGGCTATTGAAAAGGGATTCCTCACGGCGAATCAGGTGCAGGAACTTTTGCGAAAACAGGGTGATCCGTATTTGGCCGTAGCTCAGGCGCTGGAAAACCTGGGCGTCATGAGATTGAACGATCTCGATTTATTGATGAAGAAATATCAGGCGGAGAACGAATTATCAACTTCGAGTCTCGAAGCATTGAAGTCTGATGATATAGACAGAATAGTACCGTTGTTTTTGCCGGCTGATGCCGATGAATATAAAGAATATGCTACGTTGGCCGTAAAGACAATAATGCGTTGCGTAGATAATAATCTCTATCCGATGAAAGCGTATTTCACGGAAGATTTGGAAGTTCAGAACGGTGCGATGCAATTTGTTGACGGTGATCCGTGCCTGACGGCGGGATTGTGCGGTGACGGAAATTCTTTATTGGGAGCAGCTTCTTCTTTTGCAAAAGAAGAGTTTACGGTAGTAGATGACGATTCGCTTGATGCCGTAGCCGAATTGGTTAACTGCGTTAACGGTTTATATGCATCGGCACAGAGTATGATGCGAATCAATATGGAACTGTATCCTCCGCAATACGATAATTCGATTGAGGGAATTACGGGATACCGTATGCTTGTTTTCCCGATGATAGTTAAAGGCAAAATGGTGAACTATGTTATTTGTGTCGGAGAAAGATTGGAATTCAGATAGGCACTGTACGAAGGAGAAATGGTATGGCTAGGGTTTTGATAGTAGATGATTCCAGAACATCAAGAAAAATGTTGCGCGAATTGCTTGAGGGAATGGGACATGAAATAGTTGATGAAGCCGTTAACGGGGAAGAAGGCTTTGTCAAATATAAAGATATAAATCCCGATTTGGTTACGCTGGATATTACTATGCCTGTACTTGACGGAATTCAGGCACTTCAGTTGATTAAGAAATATAATCCCGAAGCAAGAGCTGTTATGATAACGGCAGCAGGGCAGAGAGATAAGATGATATCAGCAGTGAAATACGGAGCGGCAGAATTTATTACAAAGCCCTATGAAAGGGAAGAAGTCGCAAAAATAATAGAAAAAGTTTTGAAATAAGTACAGAGAAAATGAAGGCCCCGATGCTATTCGGGGCTTTTCTAATGATAATTTTCCGTTCCAAATAAGTTGTGCTTGCATTATTTTGATGCATGCGATATATTATTTATGAAAACGTTTTCCGTACGATAAGGAGTAGATTTAATGGTATCGATAAAGGATGTTGCAAAACATGCCGGAGTTGCAATTTCCACAGTTTCCAAAGTCCTGAATAATTATCCTAATGTCAGTGAGGAAACCAGGGAAAAGGTTAACAAGGCTGTCAGTGAGTTAAACTTTGTTCCGAATTCGGTCGCAGCTGCACTTTCTTCCAAGCGGGCAGGCCGAGTCGCTCTTTTGGTTAATCTGAATGTATCTGCACAGGCTATCGATGAGATAGACATGCGTTATATTTCAGGCGCACTCGAAAAAGCAATGGAATTGAACCTTGATGTTATCACGTTATTTTTCTTTATGTTTAAGGACAAAACGGTTGATGAAATAACGAGATATCTTCAATCTCAAAGCATCACGGGCATCATTATCTACGGCTTGTCGAAAGAAGATCTGGTAATTCATGAACTGATTAATGAACAGAATTTCAAATGCGTTGTTATCGACGGCCCCATTGTCAATCCCAACACTTCATTTGTATCAATTAATCATCTGCAGGCCCAGTATGATGTGGCACTAAAAACAGTTGATGAAAATGAATTTGATAAAGTCCTTTACATTGCCGGAAAGAGAAACGGTTATGTTACAGACGACAGAATTGAAGGAATGAAGCGTTTGGCACATGACAGAGGATTATCGCTTACGATTAAGTACGGTGAGTTTTCCGAACTGCAGGCGCGCAATATTACTTTTGAATATGGTGAAAAGGCAAATATTATTGTGTGCGCTTCGGACTTGATGGCGATAGGTGCCATGAAGGCTCTTCAGGAAATGGATATTTTCCGCCCCGTATGCGGCTTTGACGGTACCATGCTGATGGGATATGTCGGACAACAGATGAATACGGTCAGACAGGACTTTTCGGAATTGTCTGCGCTTGCTATGGAAGAATTGAATAATCTAATGAACGGGTCAGAGGGACGAGCAATTGAAGCGCCTTATTCGCTTGTTCAAATCAACTACACTGATATTATTGTTTAGAAAGGGATTTAGTTATGGCAGAGTCAAATTTGAAAAAGGACATTCTTGTTCTCAACATGGAGCAACAGCTTTCTGAAATCTCAGAGGCAATGTTCCAAAAGAAATTTTGCGATTTAACTGATCAGGAAACATATTACGTTATTCTTACTTTTACCAAGAGAATTATGAAAGTTTCCGACTCAAATGTTGGGAAAAAGAAAGTTTACTATATTTCTGCAGAATTCTTAATCGGAAAACTGCTTTCAAACAATCTGATTAATTTGGGCATATACGATCAGATGGAAAAAATATTGTCCAAGAACGGAAAATCTTTATCCATGCTCGAAGAGATAGAACCGGAGCCTTCTTTAGGAAACGGTGGCCTTGGACGTTTGGCAGCATGCTTCCTTGATTCTATAGCCACGTTGGGACTGCCCGGTGAAGGAATAGGCTTAAATTATCATTTTGGGTTATTTAAGCAGGAATTTAAGGATAAATTGCAATGTGCTGAAAAGAATGACTGGATTGAAGAAAACAGTTGGTTAACAAAGACAGACGTCAGCTTTGATGTTTTTTTCGGAAAGAAAAAGGTTACGTCGAGACTGTATGATATCGATGTTGCCGGATATAACAGCGGAGTAAATAAATTACGTCTTTTCGATATTGAGACGATAGATGAGAGCCTGGTTAAAGAGGGAATTGATTTTGATAAGGAGGACATTGAAAAGAACCTGACATTGTTCCTTTATCCTGATGATTCCGACGAGGCCGGCAATCTTTTGAGAATATACCAGCAGTACTTTATGGTAAGTAATGCTGCACAGCTGATTCTTCGTGAAATGAAGGACAGAAAATATGATTTGAGAAAACTGTATGAGCATGCGGTTATTCAGATTAATGATACACATCCGACCATGGTTATTCCCGAATTGATCAGAATTCTGGTTGAGGAAAAAGCTTTTTCCATGGATGAGGCAATTGATGTTGTTTCGAAGACATGTGCATATACCAATCATACCATTTTAGCCGAAGCGTTGGAAAAATGGCCACTTAAATACCTTGAAAAGGTAGTTCCGCAGCTGATTCCTTATATCAAGGAACTTGATAAGAGAGTAAAGAATAAATATAAAGATCCCGATGTCCAGATTATTGATAAAGATAACAGAGTTCATATGGCTCATATTGACATTCATTACGGATTTTCGGTTAACGGTGTGGCAGCCATACACACTGAGATTTTGAAGGAGACAGAACTCAATAAGTTCTACAAACTTTACCCTGAGAAGTTTAACAATAAGACAAACGGAATAACCTTCAGAAGATGGTTGCTGAGCTGCAACAGAGAGCTGGCTTCATATTTGTCACAGTTAATCGGAGATGGTTTCAAAAAGGATGCCAATTGTCTTGAAAGACTGCTGGAGTATCAGGATGACAAAGAAGTACTTGATAAGCTGGCCGATATCAAAATGCATAAAAAGCAGGAATTGTGCGAGTTTGTTAAAGAAAAAGAAGGCGTTATATTAAATCCTGATTCTATTTTTGACATACAGGTAAAGCGACTTCATGAGTATAAGAGACAGCAAATGAATGCGCTCTATATTATTCATAAGTATTTGGAGATAAAGGGCGGCAAAAAGCCTGTCAGACCTTTGACATTTATTTTCGGTGCCAAGGCAGCTCCGGCCTATGTCATTGCCAAAGATATCATTCATTTACTCTTGGTATTGCAGGAAATAGTAAATAATGACCCGGATGTAAAGGATTATATGAAGGTTTTGATGGTTGAAAACTATAATGTTTCATATGCTGAGAAACTGATACCTTCCTGCGATATATCCGAACAGATTTCATTGGCTTCAAAGGAAGCTTCCGGCACGGGTAACATGAAGTTTATGCTTAACGGCGCTGTTACATTGGGAACGGCAGACGGAGCAAATGTTGAAATCCATGATTTGGTCGGTGATGAGAATATATATGTATTCGGAGCAGATTCCGATGAGGTTATAGCTCATTACAAGAAGAGTGATTATATTTCAAAGAATTATTATAAAAAATCACCTGTTATCAAAGAGGCTGTCGACTTTATTGTAAGCAAAGAAGCTTTGAAAGTCGGAAAGAAAGAGAATCTTGAAAGACTGTACAATGAACTCCTTAATAAAGACTGGTTTATGACCTTGCTTGATTTGGAAGAATATATTAAAGTAAAGGATAAGGTCTTTGAAGATTACGAGGATCGTACCAAATGGAAGAAGATGGCGCTTGTAAACATAGCCAAGGCAGGATTCTTCTCTTCCGATCGTACTATCAAGGAATACAATAATGATATCTGGCACTTGTGCTGATAACTGATTCGTTGGATGTATATAAATGAAATTTTGGACGAAAATCAATTTAAGATGGACCGGGGAGCAACTTGCTTCCTGGTCTTCTGTATCTAAAACGTTATATTTGCTGTTTCCGTTGATTGTTTACTTTCTGTTGGGGGACGTTGTCGAATTATTATGCGTAGCCCTTTTGGATATGCTAAGCAAAGAATGGGTTGGTGTTCGAAACCTTGTGGAGAACTACAGCAGTGAGCTGAAAGCGGTCATCTATGTGACAGAGGCTGTTGCCGTATTCTTTGTTCTGCGCAGAATGTTTGTT
Source organism: Lachnospiraceae bacterium (assembly GCA_045640905.1). GTDB lineage: Bacteria > Bacillota > Clostridia > Lachnospirales > Lachnospiraceae > JAILLW01. The sequence continues at coordinate 7,218 of JAZUFW010000085.1, read as the reverse complement.
AATGAGATGACGGGTGAAAAGGAAAATGGCAGAAAACCGCTGAAAATTGCGGATTATGCGCTTGTGGTTTTCATTTCTTTGGCTTCATCTATCGGACTCAATTATTTGATAGGATTGATTAATCTTCCAAAGATGTCGGCTACTTATGAGAGCGTGTATGAGGGTCAGTTTGAGCTAAATATATTTTTTGCAATGTTTGCTTTCGGTATTATTTCTCCGATTATTGAAGAAATTATTTTCAGAGGCATTATTTATAACAGGGCATCCAGAATTTTCTCTCCGACAATTGCGATTATTCTTTCTGCCTTGCTCTTTGGCCTGTTTCACGGCAATATAGTTCAGATTCCGTATGCAGTGATTATGGGATTGATCATTACATTCTTGTATAAAAAATATTCTGATTTCAAAGTTCCGTGTCTGTTTCATATTGTTGCTAATTTGGGGGTATATGTGCTAAATTATACAATATGGAGATAAGAACATCTGTACGAAATCTCGTCGAATTCATTTTACGTTCAGGCGATATTGACAATAGAAAATCTACCGGCGGAGTTGATTCCATGCAGGAAGGCGGGCGCATTCATCGTATGATACAACGAAGAATGGGCCCTAATTATCATGCAGAAGTACCTTTGAAATACGTAATTAATGCTCCCGACTATGACATTGTAATAGAAGGACGTGCTGACGGCATAATCATAAATGAAAAGCCTGAGGGACTGTTAAACGAAACAAATTACGATGATATGGTACTTATAGAGGACGATGTGATAATAGACGAAATAAAGAGTACATATCGCGATGTCCATAAGATGAAGCAGGCAGAGCCGGTGCACTTGGCGCAGGCTAAATGCTATGCTTTCATATATTCGGTACAGAATAATATTCAGAATATAGGTGTGCGAATGACCTACTGCAATATTGAGACCGAAGAACTGCGATACTTTCATTCTGAATACACTCAAAGTGAACTGGTTTCCTGGTTTGATGAGCTTATTGATGAATACCGAAAATGGGCTCAATTTGAGTATGAATGGAAGCTTGAGCGTGAAGCATCAATAAAGAGGTTGGAATTTCCTTTTGAATACCGTGAAGGTCAAAAGGACCTCGTTACATACGTTTATCGGACTATTTATCATAAACGAAAACTGTTTATAGAGGCGCCTACAGGTGTCGGCAAAACAATAGCAACTGTTTTTCCTTCTGTAAAAGCAATGGGTGAAGGACTCACCGAAAGGATATTCTATCTGACGGCAAAAACGATTACCAGGACGGTGGCGGAGAATACATTGACCCTGTTACGGAAACAGAAGTTGTCATTTAAGTCTGTAACATTGACTGCACGGGACAAGATATGTTTCCTGGATGAAAGCGATTGCAATCCAATCAGCTGCGAATATGCGAAAGGACATTATGACCGCATAAATACAGCACTTTTCGAAGCGTTGACTGAGCTGGACAATTTTTCTCGCGAGGAGATTTTACGAATCGCTCTTAAATATCAGGTGTGCCCCTTTGAACTGAGTCTTGACCTGTCTTTATTCAGCGACATGGTCATATGTGATTATAATTATTTGTTTGATCCGCATGCACATCTCAGGCGTTTTTTTACCGAGGGAGTACGTGAGGATTATACCTTCTTAATAGATGAAGCTCACAACCTGGTGGAGCGAGGCAGGGAAATGTATTCGGCAGTCTTGACTAAAGAGGGTTTTCTGGAACTCAAAAAGGAGACGAAAGAGTATTCTGATAAAATAACACGCGCTCTCGAAAGCTGCAATAAGGAAATGCTGAAGCTAAAGCGCTTAAATGCGGAAGTTAACGTCCTGGAAGAAACGGATATCGCACCGCTTGTAAGGCGGCTCAACAGCCTTTCATCAGCGATTGATGACTATATGGATGACCACGAAGAAAGTCCCCTTAATAAGAAGCTTCTGCCGCTTTACTTTGATGTTTCTCATTTCCTGGCAATGCATGAAAATTTGGATGACAGTTATGAGATATATACGGATTTTTATGAAAATAACACCTTCTATTTAAAACTGTTTAATGTAAATCCTGCAAGAAATCTTGCAGAATGCATGATGCGTGGCAGAGCAAGTATTCTGTTTTCGGCTACGTTGCTTCCGATAGAATATCATAAGAGCCTTTTGGGGGCGGATGAAAACGATTATGAAGTATATGCAAAGTCGATATTTGATCCGTCAAAGAGAGGATTGTTTATAGCATCCGACGTGACCAGCAAATATACCAGGCGTAATGAAAAAGAATACCGCAATATAGCAGGATATATTTATGAGACGTTTAAAGCCAAAAAGGGAAACTACATGGCATTCTTTCCGTCATATGCATTTATGAATAATGTGGTTTCGGCGTATGAAGAACAGTACGGCCCGGATGATCTTTTGGTGCAGGGATCTTCGATGAAAGAGACCGAAAGAGAAGAATTTATTTCCCGATTCACACTTTCCGAAGGCGAACCGGTTTTGGGAATGTGTGTCCTTGGCGGAATCTTTTCCGAGGGGATAGATTTGCAGGATGAGGCTTTGATTGGCGCGATAATTGTAGGAACAGGCCTTCCGATGGTCTGTAATGAAAGAGATATACTTCGAAAACATTTTTCAGAAGAGGGTGAAAACGGCTACGATTATGCCTACAAATATCCCGGAATGAATAAAGTACTGCAAGCAGCAGGCAGAGTTATCAGAACGGTCAGCGATATAGGCGTGGTAGTGCTGCTTGATGAACGCTTTATGGAAACGGGTTATTTAAGAATGTTCCCAAGAGAGTGGAGCAATTACAAAATAGTAAGCAAGGATACTATCGGTGAATCAATCAGAAAATTCTGGGAAGAGAAAGCGAAAGATAATTAAATCAAGAATTAACAACATCAAATAGAATTACTGTGAAATAAAGTCTTTCAGAAAATAACGGATGTGTTCATCCCATATTTTGTCAGCTGATTTATCAAGAGTGAAACTGTTCATGGAACTGGCTGTAACGATTGTTATTTCTCCGTTTCCGTACTTTATATTCAAGGTCAGACTCTTTACGCAATCACTTGAAACGGTGGATGCGTTGTCGGACAGGAGCTTGTTTATGCTCTCGGGCTTTAACTGCAGAATGAAGTGAAAAGAAACCGGGAGTTGTTTGCCCTTTATCAGGTCAAAGCACAGATGCTTTGAGTCTTTCCATGATGAAAACTCATATCCGAACTCATAGTCATCATAGAATTCCGGAATAATTCGTCCGTCTATGGTGAATGAATTATATGTCTTTATGTATGCTTCTTCCAAGAGAAAATCGTCAAACATTTCCCCAACCAAAAGAGATGTCATGAAATTCTTTGTGTTTTCAACTTTGTATGCCTGCATTGTAACCTCTGTTAATTATTTGTCCATCGTCCGGATGCTCCGCAGGGAAGCACCAGATTGTTTGAAGAAACGGGTAAACCTATCTCATCGCTTTCAACATGTCCGCCGCGTTCCTTTACGATTAAGGTGTTCAGCATATAACTCAGAACTGCCGGCTGAAGACCTGTAGTATATGAGTTAATCAAAAAGAACAGGGCATCATCGGACAAAAGCTTGGTACATAATTCAATAAACGGGAAAATACTCTCCTCGATTTTCCATATTTCCCCTTTGGGACCTCTGCCGTATGACGGCGGATCCATTATAATTCCGTCATATTTATTTCCGCGTCGAATTTCTCTTTCAACAAATTTAACGCAGTCATCTACCAACCATCTGATAGGAGCATCGCCCAGACCGGAAGAAACTGCATTTTCCTTTGCCCAGGTTACCATACCTTTTGATGCATCTACGTGAGTGACTGCGGCCCCGGCTTTAGCAGCTGAAACAGTAGCTCCGCCGGTATAGGCAAACAGGTTAAGCACCTTTAAATCACGACCGTTATCATATTTTCCGGTTGCTTTTGCGTCGCTTATTATCTGTGAAAACCAGTCCCAGTTTACCGCCTGCTCCGGGAAAAGACCTGTATGTTTGAAACTAAAAGGTTTTAGATTGAAGGTCAAACCCTTGTAGTTGATGCTCCATTCCTCGGGCAAATTATGAAACTCCCATTCGCCACCGCCTTTTGAGGAACGATGATAGTGCCCGTTCAGGTGAGACCATTCTTTGGAAGTTTTGGGTGTCTGCCATATAACCTGCGGATCGGGACGAAGCAGGATGTATTTACCCCAACGCTCCAGCTTTTCTCCGCCTGATGTATCTATTACTTCGTAATCTTTCCAATTATCTGCTGTCCACATATCAATATCCTTATTTCTTCATTGCTTTAGTTAGTCTTAATATAGAGTAAATAAGTTAAAAACTCAAGGGAATTGTGGTATTCTGTATACATGCTTACACAGAACGAAAAAACCTATGGCGCTGCTTTCGATTTGGGAACAACGACGCTGGTAGGGTACTTTTTTGAACTGAATACGGGAACGTGCCTTTTTACGAAAGACTGTCTAAATCCTCAAACCGAATTTGGCAGTGATGTTATTTCCAGGATTACCTTTTTCTCGGCGTCCGAAGATAACGCCGGACGCTTGTGTGAAAGTTTGGGTAATGCCGTTTCCGATATGACTCACCTGTTTTTTGCTGAATGCGGAATAACGGGATTGCTGTCCGAACTGGTTTTGGTAGGAAATCCGATAATAATGGGCAGTATAGCGAAATATTCGTTTGACGATATAAGTACTAATGTGCTCAGAGTTCCTGCTATAGGCGATTATGTAGGAGCGGATGCTTTGGCCGCATCCATGATGGTCGAACGGGAACGCAAAGGACGCGATGCGTTTTTGATAGATATCGGTACAAACTCAGAGATAGTATATTTGAGTGATAAATTCAAAATGGCAACATCTGCTGCTGCGGGACCGGCACTGGAAGGCGGAAACATATCCTGCGGAATGCGTTGTACAGACGGAGCGATTGACAGAATAGAATTGACTAAGGAAGTCAGCGGAAATCCGGATATTATTTTCCATGTAAAAGGAGAGATAACACCTGAGGGTATCTGCGGCTCGGGACTTATGCAGCTCCTTATGATACTGCTTGATACGGGAACAATTAATAACGATGGTTACCTATTGAGCAAACAAGAGGCTTTGCAGCAAAATGTACCTGTTAAAATAGCAGGAAGAATCTTTGAATCAAAGACGCCTGTAGAAAGAATAAACCGCAACAAGAACAACAGATTTTTTAAGTTGACCGATTCAATATCAGTTTCGCAGGACGATATACGAAATCTTCAATTAGCAATATCCGCTATCAAATCCGGAATAGAAATATTGATTTCAAAGAAAATATTGACTCAAGAAGTCAATGAAAAACCGATTCTGTTTTTCTTCGCCGGAGCATTTGGAAATAACCTGACAGAGGAAATAATAAAAAGGTGCGGTCTGGTTCCGAAAAACATAAACTGTGAAATTGTGCAAAGTGGCAATTTAGCTGGGATTGGAGCATGTGAGATTCTTTTAAAGAACAATGAGATATCAGATGTTATTAAACTCAAAAACAGCATTTCAACTTTGGCTTTGACTGAAGTGGATTCATTTCAGAACACGTTTATAGACAATATGCAATTCTGAAATGGGCACAAATGCGTTCGTGATGGATATAAACCTTCCAATAACATTGCTTATTTACCTTAAATCAATTAGAATAGCAAAGGATAAATGATACTTTTGAGGAGAAAGAGATGAACAGAGATTTCCTTAAAGAAAAGAAGAGAATAGTCGTAAAGGTGGGAACCTCCACGGTTACGCATGAACAAACCGGTGAAATCAATTTGCTTAAGCTTGATAAACTTGCCATGGTTCTTTCGGATATCAGAAAACGGGGAATAGATGTTTTGCTCGTTTCATCGGGAGCCATAGGAGCTGGCAGAACTGCTCTCGGGCTTTCAAAGAAACCTACCGAATTGCCGATTAAGCAGGCTTGCGCGGCAGTCGGACAGGCCAGATTGATGAATATATATCAGAAGCTGTTTTCCGAATATAATCAGATGATTGCGCAGATGATGGTTACAAAACATACTCTGACTAATGAAATCAGCCGCGAGAATGCACAGAACACATTGCGCGAATTGTTTGACATGGGCGTCATTCCCATATTGAACGAAAATGACCCTGTATCAACCGACCAGATTCAAAATGAAGTGTTTGGTGATAACGATACATTATCGGCTATAGTTGCGGAATTGGTTGATGCAGATCTGCTGATTCTTCTTTCGGACATTGACGGTCTTTATACCGATAATCCGAAAGTAAATAAAGATGCTGAGTTCATTGAATTCGTTTCGCAGGATTCGCTTGATGAGATGGCAAATTATGCAAAGGATGCAGTGACCACCTGGGGAACCGGCGGAATGATTACGAAACTCGAGGCTGCAAAAATTGCGACTTCGGCAGGGGTCGATATGATTATCTGCAACGGAAGAGATGTTGTTGATGTGGCCAGAATACTTGATGGAAAAGAAATCGGTACCGTTTTTATGAAAGGAAACAAAAATGCCTAAAGTAACGCCCTTTAAAGCCTACAGACCCAATAAAGAGATAGCTCCGAAGTTTTGTGCGCTTCCTTATGATGTATATAACAGGAAGGAAGCTAAAGAAGTGGTAAAGAATAATCCGGACAGTTTTTTGAAGATAGACAGAGCCGAGACGGTATATCCCGATGATATGGATATCTATTCGCCGGAAGTATACCAAAAGGCCAAGGAACTGCTTGAAGAAGCAAAAGCAAACGGAACACTCATTCAAGATGATAGCGCGTGTTATTATATATATGAACTTACAATGGACGGACGTTCTCAAACCGGAATAGTGGCTTGCTCGTCTGTTGACGATTATGTCAATTCCGTAATAAAGAAGCATGAAAATACCAGAGAAGAAAAGGAAATCGACAGAATAAAGCATGTAGATACCACGAATGCTCATACCGGACCGATTTTCCTGGTATACAGATCAAACGAAACACTTAAATCAATAGTTTCGGAAGTGATGTCAAAGAAAGAGCCCTTGTATGACTTTGTATCGGATGACGGTATTAGGCACAGAGCGTATATTATTGATGAACAGGATAAGGTAAAGAAAATAGAAGAAGCATTCGGGAACATCCCGTGCACATACATTGCGGACGGACATCATAGATGTGCTTCCGCAGTAAAGGTTGGATTGAAGCGTCGTGAGGGTAATCCGTCATA
>JAZUFW010000084.1:0-22907 GCA_045640905.1 Lachnospiraceae bacterium | reverse complement strand
CCCAGAGCCGCTTGCGGTGCGCTCCGCGCAGGGTTGACGAAGCGCTGCTGACAGATAGTATATCGAGCAAGCAGAGCAAGAATTATGTGTGCTTTCTTGTATCCTAAAGCGCGGAGAAAACCGGGAATAGGATATGGAACCTGGCCGCGTGGTATCCTAAAGCGCGGAGAAAGGCAGAAATAGGATACGGAAACTGTCGGCGCGGTATCCTAAAGCGCGGAGAGAACCAGAAATAGGATACGAGAGCCAAACAAGAGCTGCTTCAGAGGGTTGCAATGCACCTGATAATGCTTACTCTGCTTGATTAACAGTGTATCTGTCAGCAACACTTGGTCAACCCCAGAGCCGCTTGCGGTGCGCTCCGCGCAGGGTTGACGAAGCGCTGCTGACAGATAGTATATCGAGCAAGCAGAGCAAGAATTATGTGTGCTTTCTTGTATCCTAAAGCGCGGAGAAAGTCGGGAATAGGATACGGAACCTGGCCGCGCGGTATCCTAAAGCGCGGAGAAAGTCGGGAATAGGATACGGAACCTGTCGGCGCGGTATCCTAAAGCGCGGAGAAAGTCGGGAATAGGATACGGAACCTGGCCGCGTGGTATCCTAAAGCGCGGAGAAAGTCGGGAATAGGATACGGAACCTGGCCGCGCGGTATCCTAAAGCGCGGAGAAAACCGGGAATAGGATATGGAACCTGGCCGCGTGGTATCCTAAAGCGCGGATAAAACCGGGAATAGGATACGTAACATGATCGCGTGGTTTCCTATAACGAAAAAATTTGAAAAAGATATTGACTAAATTAATGCAATGCATTAATGTAATACAAAGGCGTTATGCAATGCATAAAGGAGGGACCATACGAACAAACATATTAAGAAATTGCGAATCGCTGAGGATACTATCAAGAAGCAATTAGCCATTATTGAAAAAACTTCCTTTTGTGAAGTGAAAGGAAGCCTTAAAACAATAAAAAAAGGGAAGAAATACCACTTCTCTTTGCAACACTATGATTCAGATCGTGGTAAGTATGTATGCAAATATATTAAAGATGAAAATATCAATTTCGCTGAACAGATAGCACTCAGAGATTATTATCAAACGCTCTATGAGGTATTGAATGACCAACTAGCCAAGTTGAAATTCCTTTCTGCAATTAATATCGAAGAGATAATCAATAACTGTTATTTGTCAATGAATGAAGGCAAACGATCACTTATCCCTCCCATAGAGGGAAGCATACAAAGCAGGATTGACGCTTGGTATGATGAAAAGTATAAGATTAATCAATCATATCCGGAGACACTGATTCATCCTACTGACAGAGGCGAATATGTTCGCTCAAAATCAGAAGAACTGATTGCCAATTATTTGTATTCGATGAAGGAATTCATAGATTATAGATACGAAAGGCCGCTTGAGGTTGTGATAGCCGGGAAAAAGGAAATTATTCATCCGGATTTTACCATTATCAATTTGCGAACCGGAAAGATTTTTGTGCTTGAACATGTCAGCAGATTGGACCAGCCCGAGTATCATGACGCGTTTGTGTGGAAACATAGAGCATATATTGAAAACGGAATGTATCAGGATGGAAGGATTATTTATTCGTTTGAATCTGCGGGAAAGCCTCTTGATATGAAACAGATAAAGAAATTGATTTGGAACATTATTCTGGAGGAGGATTGAAATGGAACGTGATGAAAAGAGAGATTATCTGGTAACACTTCGCGAAAGTACGGGAATGACGCGTAAGGATTTCGCGATAGAATATGAGATTCCATATCCTACGATAACAGATTGGGAGTTGGGGCACAGAAGAATACCGGAGTATTTTCTGCGATTATTGGCATTCCAGGTGGGCTTACGAAATGACGATTGTTGCTTTGTAAGTGGCAAGAGTTGGTTCCGATATCGTGCCGGAGCTATTATAGTTGAGGATAATAAGCTCTTGTTTGTGACAGACGATACTATTGATTATTATTATACGGTAGGTGGCGGTGTCCATCTGGGTGAATCGTCAAATGAATGCGTTGAGAGGGAAGTTTTTGAAGAAACCGGCGTAAAATATGAAGTGGATCGTCTGGCTGCGATTGTAGAAAATTTCTTCGATGGTCGTGGAGGCAGTATCGAAGGGCTGAATTGTCATTGTCTCGAATTCTATTTTCTGATGAAGAGTAAAGGAAGCACAAAACTGGACAGTCATTCAATTAACGCAACCGGAGCTGTTGAGCATATGAAATGGATTCCGATTGAAGATATCGCACAGTATAATATAAAGCCTTCTTTTCTAAAGGAACGATTACCTGAAATCATTAAAAGTGACAAGGTACTTCATATTGTATCGGATGCAGACAGGAGTGCCCGCGACTGAGGCATTGAACAATAATGGATTTACGCCTATTAAGTATTATGATTGGTATATACATGGGTAGAATGGACGAGTATAATATTTGAAGAGCGTCGGAGAAAGGTACTGATGAATCCTAACGTGATGAAATCTTGAATGAATTTTGGAGAAACTGATAAATGGACGTAAACATGGTAATAACGGCAATCCTTAATTTGTTGGCGGGTATCGGAATTTTTCTGGTAGCCTGTTCGATGATGAGCTCAAATCTTGAATCGTTGAGTTCCGAAGGACTTAAAGTGCTTTTTTCCAAAGCATCGAAAAGTAAATGGCTCGGAGTCGGAATAGGTACGGTTGGAACCGCTGCAATACAAAGTTCCGGTGCAACAACCGTAATGGTAATCGGTTTTGTTAATGCCGGTATTATGTCATTGCAACAGGCAGCTACAATCGTTTACGGTGCCAATATCGGTACTACGGTAACCGGTCAGATAGTAGCGTTGGGTATGTTTAGCGGTAATATGCTCTCGACTACGATTATTTTTTCCGGCATGGCAGGTGTAGGTGCATTTATTAAGATGTTTGCCAAAAAGGATAAGCTGAAATTGATCGGTGGGATACTAACGGGTTTTGGCATGCTGTTCGTGGGCTTGTCTATGATGAGCGGAGCGATGGAGAACTTCGCACAGCTTGATTCCGTAAAGAATTTCCTGGCCCAGATTACTAATATTTTTCTGCTGGTATTAATCGGTGCAGCACTGACTGCCATAGTTCAGAGTTCGTCGGTTATGACGTCTGTAGCAATAACAATGGTTGTGGCAGGACTCATTTCCTTGAACCAAGGAATCTATCTTACAATGGGTTCCAATATCGGTTCCTGCGTTGTTGCACTTTTGGCAGGTGTAAGCGGAAGCAAAAATGCAAAACGAACATCACTTATTCACCTTATATTTAATGTAAGCGGTGTTGTAGTCTTTGTAATAATCGGCCTTCTGTTGACACTTGTGACGGGAGGAGATTTGAGTTACGGGATTCTTTTTGAAAAAATGTTCCCGTCGGCACCGCAGACACAGCTTGCCATGTTCCATACAATCTTCAACGTACTTACGGTTTTGCTGATAATGCCACTTACGGGAGTGTTAATTAAGATCGTAAAGACAATCATTCCCGAGGTTGTAAAGGTTGAAGAAAACGTTAAAGAACCTCAAAAGGAACGCCTCTACTATGTTGATAGTAACATGCTGAAGACACCGCCTATCGCCGTATCGCAGACCAAGTATGAAATAGTGAATATGGCAGGAATCGCTATCAATAACTTTGATATAGCTCTTGATATTATCTGCAGTTTGGATTTTTCAAAAACGGACGAGTTTGAAGCAAACGAGAAGGAACTGAATTTTATTAACAGAGAATTGGTTAATTTCATTATTAAGCTGTCAAAACTTCCGATGAGTGACAAAGATCACGCTTATATATCAACAGCCATACGTTCGATAAGCGACCTTGAACGTGTCGGTGATTATGCGGAAAACATAGTCGGATACGCCCGGAGTCTGGCGGAGGCAACTGAAGGCTTCTCAGTGTCTGCCATTGCGGAAATACGGTATATGCAGGAAAAGATATCAAGACTGTTTGAGCATGTAATGAATGCCTATATAAAGCATGATTTCTCCGAACTTGATGCAACGGAGGAAGTTGAAGCGGAAATAGACAAAATTACGGCCCGCATGGAAGAGAATCATATCACCAGATTGGAGGAAGGAATCTGTACGCCGATTGTCGGGGCTCATTACCTTTCTTTATCTTCAAATTCTGAAAGAGTTGCGGATCATTTGGTGAATGTTGCCAAGACCATAAAGGAGTACGTATAGTACATCCGCTGCTGCTTTCTTGAATCTAAAGATTTTCACTGTTTGAAAATATTATGAAGAGAAGACTCCGTTTTGAGCACTATGCTTGATACGGAGTTTTTGTTTTCTCAAGTGAGAGACTAAAATGTGCACTTGAATAGTTTATGAAAAATTTATTTTACATTAGTTGAAAATTCAACTATAATTTGAAACATAAATTTCTTCCTTACAGGAGGCTCTCATGGATTTTCAGGTATTGAATTCACTTATGAGGATGACGAAAGGCTTTGCCCACAGGCAGATAAGGGCTAACGGACTTAACGATACGGAGTGCATGATCTGCTCATTCGTGTATGAACATGTGAACTGTTCGCAGGATGATGTGTCTAAAGCCCTCTGCATGGACAAGACGACAGTGACGAAGTCATTGCAAATGTTGGAAAATATGGGCATTTTGTTACGCTCCAGCGATGAGGCGGATAAGCGCAGAAATGTTTTAAACCTCACACCGAAAGGAAAAGAAAAGTGTTCCAAGATATTGCATATTCATGATGAATGGGTCGGAAAAGTTATGGAAGAACTGAACGAAGAAGAACAGAAGCAATTTGAAATCTATTGCAGACGATTGATTAACGCTGCAAAACGATTACAGGAAGAAGGAAAAGAATAATAAGGAGGAGAATGTTTGGAGAATAGGAAAAACAATCGTGAGAAACAGGAAAACGTAGTAAAACTACTGCGTGAATATGCTTCACAGCTTGAGGAAAGATGTGTAGAAAATGATTCCATTCAAGAAAATTTGTATGATGAATTTGGGGTTAATCTCGGGCTGCGTGACAAGAATGGAAACGGAGTCTTAACCGGACTTACCAACATATCCAAAATCACTTCTTTTGCAACGGTTAACGGAGTAAAGGAACCGGCAGAAGGACAACTTTGGTACAGAGGATACAAAATCAGAGACCTCATTGAGTCGTTTGGAGAAGATGAACTTGGCTTTGAAAAGGTTGCATATCTTTTACTGATGGGAGAAATGCCTGACGCTGAGGATTACAGAAAGTTTCGGGGATTAGTCGGAGAATGCAGAACGCTTCCGACGAATTTCGTCAGAGATGTCATCATGAAGGCTCCGACTGAGGACATAATGAATTCGATGACCAAAAGCATCCTTACGCTTTCCTCGTATGATAAGCAAGCGAAAGATACAAGCATTGAAAATGTTATCCGACAAAGTATACAGCTTATAAGTGTTTTTCCGCTCCTGGCAGTATATGGTTACAACGCCTACAGTCATTACGTAAAGAATGACAGTATGTTCATACATCATTCGGACAAATCCCTTTCTACTGCGGAAAATATTCTCATGCTTCTTAGGCCGGATAAAAAGTATACCAAGATTGAAGCAAAAGTGCTTGATACCGCATTGATTCTTCACATGGAGCACGGTGGCGGAAATAATTCTACATTTACAACACGAGTTGTTACTTCGTCGGGTTCAGATACTTATTCGACAATAGCGGCTGCAATGTCTTCACTCAAGGGACCGCGTCACGGCGGAGCCAACATCAAAGTTATGGAAATGATGAAGGAAATCAAGGCAAATGTATCAGATTATGCGGACAAGGATGAAGTACGTGCATATCTTGAGAAACTTGTTGACAAGGAAGCTTTCGACCGAAGCGGATTGATATATGGAATGGGACATGCGGTTTATTCGTTGTCCGATCCTCGAGAGAGAATATTCAGGGAATACGTTGAAAAACTTGTTGAGGAAAAGGGACGGGACGAAGAACTTTTACTTTACCGAAACATAGAAGAACTGGCCCCGTTAGTCATTGCGGACAAGAGAAAAATATATAAAGGCGTATGTCCGAATATCGACTTTTACAGTGGATTTGTATATGAAATGCTGGATATTCCGGCCGAACTTTATACGGCGATATTTGCTTCCGCACGTATCGTTGGATGGAGCGCTCACAGAATAGAAGAACTTGTCTGTATGAATAAGATTATCAGACCTGCCTATATGAGCGTAATGAAAGAAAAGGATATTCCGACCTTTTAAAAACGGATAAATAAGAAATTGGAGTTATAAAAATGCAAAAAGACAACACAAAATCAATTGAATCCTTTGCAAACGATCCGATAGCAAAGGTAGTTATTAAGAACAGTATTCCGGCCCTTATTGCGATGGTTATGGTAATGGTTTATAACCTTGCCGACACCTTTTTTATAGGACTGACGGGCGATGATTTACAGGTTGCGGCCGTTTCACTTGCTTCACCTGTGTTTATGATTTTTATGTCGCTCGGAACGCTTTTCGGAGTGGGTGGCAGCTCGGTAATCTCAAGAGCGCTCGGCGCGGGCAAAACAGATTACGCAAAGAAAGCCAGCTCCTTTTGCTTTTGGGCAAGTACGGTAATCGGAATTGTGTTCATGGCACTGATTTGGATATTCCTGGATGATTTGATGCTGATGCTCGGCGCCAGCGATAATACAGTTGAATATGCGGGAAGCTATCTTCGCATTGCAGTAATCTGCGGAGTGTTTTCAATGATTTCAAATTGTCTTTCAAATGTAATAAGGACCGAAGGCGAACCGATGAAGGCCATGACCGGAACACTTATCGGAAATCTTTTGAATGTTATTCTGGATCCGATTATGATTTTGGCTCTCGGTTGGGGAATCACCGGTGCGGCCGTGGCTACTGTAATCGGAAATGTGGTAAGTGCACTATATTATCTGGCATATTTCTTTAAGGGAAATACTTCGTTAAGTATCAATATCAAGGATTTTTCAATGAAGGAGCGCATAGCAATTGATGTTGTTGCAATCGGTATTTCAGCGTCACTTGTAAACCTGCTTGCGAGCGTTACGGCGATTATAGCAAACGGACAGTTGGTTAAATACGGCGATATGTATGTTGCCGGATATGGAGTTACTTCAAAGGTTTTGATGATTATTACCCTGTTCGGAATAGGCGTCGGGAGCGGAGTGCAGCCGATCCTCGGTTACTGTTACGGTGCCAAGAATAAAAAGCGACTTATTGAAACAATAAAGTTTTCGACCTTTTTCGGGCTGGCACTTTGTCTGGTCGCTGCGATACTTTGCTACGTATTTGCGGGGCCTATAGTGGATGTTTTCCTTACGGATACGTTGGCATATGAAACGGGAATTGAGTTCACGAGAATACTGATGTATACGGCATGGCTTATCGGAGCTTTTGCCATATGCCAGAATACGCTTCAGGCTATGGGTGCGGCAGTTCCGGCTTTGCTTGCATCAATAATCCGACAGGCGGTGATTTTCATCCCGGCAATGTTTATTTTGCAAAATCTGTTCGGAGCGAGCGGACTAATTTGGGCACAGCCGGTTGCCGATGTGCTGTCGCTCGTGGTTGTTGCTCTCATGCTGGCAGTGAAAATAAAAAAGATGGAGACAGAACAGGCATGATGAGCAAAAAGAGTATCTCGGAACGTTAAAATCAAGAAAGATTCCGAGAGCCAAACAGTGATTTCTAAAAAGACTTCACCATCAACTATCCCGTCGGGGGAGTTGGTAGAAGTCTTTTTTTTTATGCCTATAAATGATAAAATATAATGAGATTTTCGGTAGTTTTCGAATAGAAAGGTGCTTTATGGACATA
This sequence comes from Lachnospiraceae bacterium, assembly GCA_045640905.1. GTDB lineage: Bacteria > Bacillota > Clostridia > Lachnospirales > Lachnospiraceae > JAILLW01. The sequence goes on along the minus strand of JAZUFW010000084.1, from coordinate 15,068 downwards.
GGTGTATTGTACGGTGTTGTAGCCGGTGTCGGAATGATTGTGGACGGAGTAATTCTTAACCGAATTATTGCGACCAAGTATAAAAAGACAATAGATCGCCCTCTTTGCAGATTGCTTTTGTTCTTTATGTTCTTCTCCATGGTTGACATGATTTGGGGATTTTTCATGTCGCAGAACCTGTGGATGAATTTGACCGGATACAGAGTGTTTACGTATGCGTTCCATTTGTGCGCGGCTCTTTCTGCATTCTTCTGGGCAGGATATTCGATCTATTATATGAATTTGCCCAAGAAATTCATTTTCCCACTTAATTTTATCAGGTTTTCTCTGCTGCTGGCACAACTATGGATTATTGTCAGCAATCTTTGGAACAGTGCCTTTTTCAAGATAACCGATGATTACGTTTACCACGCATATTCCATGCGTACAATTAATTTTATTATTCAGTTTTCTTATTATTGTTTGTTAATATTGGCAAATGTAATTGCGGTTAATCTGGCTACGGATCCGCTTCGAAAAACCAAATATAAAGAGGTAATGTCCTTTTCGCTCATCCCGCTGATTTTCGGACTCGGACAGGTTACCTGGCCCGATGCCCCCATGTACTCATTGGGCTTTATGGTTACCTCGGTTCTTATTTACTCATTTAACGTAACAAAATATCGTGAAGAGTACCTGGCAGCATCAAATGATAATCTTTCGGCGGTTGTTTCGGGGCTGTCCGAGGACTTCCAGGCACTTTACAGTGTAAATCTGAATACACATGCTTTTCAGAAATTCCATGGAGCGGAACTATCCAAGACCGATTGGACAAAGGATTATACAGATAACACGGATTTCTTTGAAGAATTCCGAGAAACTGTTAAGGCAACAGCGTATGAAGATGATGTTGACATGATGCTTTATCAGTTGAGTAAAAAGCATATAGTTGAGGAATTGTCAGAGAAAAAGTCCTTTAGCTTTAACTATAGGATGATGCTTGACGGGAAACCTCATTACTACATGTGCAAGGTTATTAAGCCTTCATCGGATGATGAGGGGTGCAATATCATTATCGGTATTTTCGATGATGATGAGCGTGTTCACGATGAAATGGAAAAGAGTGAACAATTAAGAGATGCCATGGAAAAGGCTGAAAGCGCAAACCGAGCAAAGACAGCATTTTTGTTCAATATGAGTCATGATGTTCGTACGCCCATGAATGCCATTTTGGGATTTACGGATATAGCCAGAAAGAATCTTGATAATCAGGAAAGAATCGAGGATTGCTTAAATAAAGTTAATGAGTCGGGACAGCATCTTTTGATGCTGATAAATGATGTGCTGAGCATGTCACGTTTGGAGTCGGGGAAAGTAACTACAAATACGACTCCCAACTCGCTGAAAGAATTGACTGTCGCTGCTGTATCCATAGTGAATTCAAGAGCAGTAAGCCATGATATAAAGCTGACATATGATTTTATTAACATGGATAATGAGTATGTCTTCTGTGATGCCACACATCTGAATCAGATATTGATTAACCTTTTGTCAAATTCAGTTAAATATACGCAGGATGGCGGAAAAGTAAATCTGATGATAGAACAGTTCGCGGATGAAGACAATCGGGCACTGTATAAATTTACTGTGGAAGATAACGGAATCGGCATGAGCGAAGAATTCCTCGGACATGTATTTGATGAGTTCGCAAGAGAGCAGTCTTCAACATTGAGCGGCGTTGAAGGAACAGGCTTGGGTATGTCGATTGTAAAGAGACTGGTTGATTCGATGGACGGAACCATTGATGTTTACAGTAAGCAAAATGAAGGCACAAAAGTGGTGTTCCGTTTGAAATTTGAAAAATGCAGTGAAGTGGATGTCAATAAGGATGAAACAGAATCGGGTGCCCTTGATACGAGCTTCTTGAAGGATAAGAGAGTTCTGTTGGTTGATGATAACGAATTAAACAGAGAAATAGCCAGGGATACATTGGAAGATTTCGGATTGATTATCGAGGAGGCCGTTGACGGCGCTGATGCGTTGGGAAAACACGAAAACAGTGAAACCGGGTATTATTCTTTGATTTTGATGGATGTTCAGATGCCGCGAATGAACGGGTATGATGCAACGCGCGCGATTCGTAATTTGGAGGACCAGGCTAAGGCCGAAATTCCGATAGTTGCGATGACTGCCAATGCATTCGAAGAAGATAAACAGAATGCTTTTTCGGCCGGAATGAATGACCATATTGCAAAACCGATAGAAAGAAAAAAAGTAATCAGCACATTAAGAAAATATCTTAAATAGTATTTTTTGAAAGGTTTTATATGAAAAAAGCTTATGTATTAAAGGGAACAGGATTTACCGTTTCCCCTTCGGATGAAAAGAATCTATGGGAGGCTCCGTGGAACATAGTCTCGGCTGACAAAGAGCCGATGGGACATGCATCTTTTGAAGGACCTAAAGCAAACGGAACAATTCCTTTTTCAATCGAACTTGAAAAGAAGTATCGTAATCAGGGATTTGGCAGGCAGGCTATCAGACTTATGTGTGATTTTGCTTTTTTGCATCCTGATATTTATGAAGTAACTGCTGTATCCGATGCGGAGAACGACGCGTATATTACCGCGTTGGAAAAAGCCGGATTCGTGTTAAGAGGCAAAGAAGGAAAAAGTGAAATCTATTCCGTGGAGAAACCGAAATCGACCTGGATGGGACTTTATCTATTATTGGGATTTATCGTGGGTTTGGCTTTGGGAATAGTGATAGACCTTCCTTGGGTAGGATTGGTTTTGGGACTGTTTTTGGGATTTGTTTTTGGCGCATATATGGATAACAACGAAAATAAAAGACGTAAAAAAATAACAGGGGAAAAGTAAAGGAGATACATATGAAGGTATTATTTATTGGGGGCACCGGAACTATTTCAACTGCAATTACGAGAGCACTGGTTAAACGTGGCGATGATGTGTATTTGCTTAATCGCGGAAATAATAACGGCGAGTTTGAAGGCAAAATCACCAATATAAAAGCTGACGTAAACGATGAAGCTGACGTAGCCAAAAAGCTTGAAGGAATGACATTTGATACGGTGTGCGACTTTATAGGTTTTGTTCCCGAACAGGTTGAACGGGATTACAGACTGTTTAAGGAAAAATGCAGGCAGTATATGTATATTTCATCTGCATCGGCATATAATAAACTTCCTTCGGATTACATCATTACGGAGGGAACCACACTGGCTAATCCGTACTGGGAATACTCCCGCAATAAAATAGCCTGTGAAGAATTTTTGATGAAAAAGTACAGAGAAGAAGGCTTCCCGGTTACTATAATAAGACCGAGTCATACTTTTTCCGAAAAGGCAGTTCCTATGGGAGTGCACGGCGAAAAAGGTTCGTTCCAGGTATTAAAGAGAATGCTTGAAGGCAAACAGGTAATTGTTCACGGAGACGGAACCAGCCTTTGGACCATGACTTTCAACGAAGATTTTGCAAAAGGATTTGTGGGACTCATGGGAAATCCCAAGGCTCTGGGCGAAGCCTTCCAGATAACATGTGACGAAAGCTATACCTGGAATCAGATTTATAAGATGGTTGCGGATGCTTTGGGCGTAGAGTTCAAACCGTATTATGTATCGAGCAGATTTTTGGCGGATGCGGGCAATTTCGATTTTGAGGGCAGCCTGATAGGGGATAAAGCAAATTCCGTTGTATTTGACAATTCAAAGTTAAAGTGGGCGGTTCCCGGTTTGAACATGAATATTCGTCTTGAAGAAGGAATCAGGAGAACCGTTGATTATGTTATGAGCCATAAAGAGTGCCAGATTGAAGATCCTGAATTTGATATGTGGTGCGATAAAGTAATAGAAAATTTGGAAAAAGCAAAAGAAGCAATAAGGAGATAGAAATGAGATATTCATACAAAACACAGGGAACATGTTCAATGCAGATTAATTTTGATATTGATAAGGACATCGTTACGAACGTTGAATTTATAGGAGGATGTAACGGTAATCTGAAAGCAATTTCGAAGCTTGTTGACGGTGCAAGTGTTTCATATATTAAGGAAAAATTGCTTGGAAACACCTGCGGAATGAAGTCGACTTCATGTGCCGATCAGCTCGCAAAGGCTGTCCTGGAAGCATACAATTCGGTTAACTGATTATGATGCGAAATGTTGATTTAAGCGAAATATCGGACGGGGCATTATATAACAGAGACAGCATGGTAAAAATCAGCTGCAATGACTGTAAAGGCTGTTCGGAATGCTGTCATGACATGGGTGAATCCATAATTTTGGATCCGTATGATGTATATATGATTTGCCGTGAACTGGGTACTTCGTTTGAAAAGTTATTAGTCGACAAACTGGAATTGAATGTGGTTGACGGTTTGATTCTGCCAAATATCAAAATGCAGGAAAAATCTTTGCAGTGCGGGTTTTTAAGTGATGAAGGCAGATGCACCATACACCAAAGCCGACCGGGATTTTGCCGCCTGTTCCCGTTAGGAAGAGTATACGAGGGCGATTCGTTCATGTATTTTAATCAGGTACATGAATGCAGGTACCCGAATAAGGCAAAGGTTAAAGTAAAAAAGTGGTTGGGGATTGCTCAAATAAGTGAGTATGAAAATTTCGTTATCAAGTGGCATTCGTTGACCAAGAAACTAAAAGAAGAAATAGAAGAAGGCGCATCGGATGAACGGGTTAAGCAGATAAACATGCTGCTTTTGGACACCTTTTTTACACACACCTATGATTTGGAGGCTCCGTTCTTTCCTCAATTTTATGAACTGTTAAATAAAGCGTATCCCTTTATATAGGGATACGCTCTTTATTTTACGGAATCTGCAACTTTACCTTTCATAATTGCATCATCTATCCACATCTGAAGGGACTGGACGCTTAAAGCTATATCATCAAGATTGGCCTTTATTTTTTCAAAATCTTCGGCCTCGTCAGCACTGATTTGGCCGTCTACGGTAATTTCAATAAGCCTGTTTTTCTCTTTTTCCATTGAATTTAATGAGGCCAGCATTTCCAGGGTGATTTGACTGAGCTCTTTCAATTCAACCTTGGGAATATATTTTTGTCCTATGGGACATTCGTGAGTGCAGTAATAGTTGCAAAGCGTTGGATCTTTATAGGCTTTGCTCATGGAAATGACTTCTTCCGGATGAATCTTTGATTTTTCGCTTTCTATTTTTTCAATTCGATCATCTGAAATGTATTCGAGAATTTCTGCAGCGGCTTCACGAGTATAGCCTGCATTTTCACGGCTCTTTTGATATTCTGTTTTGTTTTCTTTAATTGATTTTTTACCCATGAAATCAGTATACACTACAAAGTGCGAAATATCATCTCATATTTTGCTGATTCAGCGGTGTAGAATATGTCGGTATTTCATTATACTTATTGAAGAATCAAGAAAGAAAGGAAAGGGGTAACGTTATGGGAATCATATTTACGGTTATTACTTTAGTGCTTTTATTTAAGTTGACAGGAGTCCTGTTGAAACTTTGCGGCAAAATATTAGGTGGCATGTTTAGTCTGCTGGGATATATCCTGCTCGCAGCCGTAGCGGTTACGGGATTTGGACTTGCAATTGTTTTTGTACCTGTTATTATAGTCGTTGGTGTATTTAGTCTGATCGCGGCATGCGGCAGATTGATTTAATGTGAGGAGAGAAGTTATGAATAATAAGAAATTAGTTGGTGGAATTGTAGTTTTGGTTTTGGCGGCGATTGTGGTATTTAACTCCATAGCCATTATTCCTACCGGATATACAGGTGTTCGAAGCACTTTTGGACAGATTTCATCGGCAGTGGTACCGAACGGATTTAACTGGAAAATACCTTTTATACAGAGCATTAAAAGAGTAAATAACAAGCAGCAGGATATTGTTTTTGAAGAAACAATCAGTGCGGAAACATCGGAAAGAAATGAAGTGTACTTTTCCGGCGTAACGGTAACATACCAGATTAATGCCGAAAAATCAGCATGGATTTTCGCAAACGTAAGTGATTATCAGAATAACCTCGTCAGCAACTCTTTGGTAGCAAGTGCTTTAAAGACTTCGTCTAAGACACTGGCGCCTGTTGATGTAACAAACCGAAATACTTTGGAACCCTTGGTAAAGGAAAACATTCAGAAGTCGCTTAATGAAAAGTACGGTTCGGAAGTAGTCAGAATAAATAAAGTAGTAATCAACAATGCTACTTTCGATGAAGAATACAACAACAAGATAGCACAGAAGCAGCAGGCTCAGATGGCTTATGAAACCCAGCAGATTGAAAACAAGACAGCTGTTGAAAAGGCCGAAGCCGAAGCAACCGTTAAACTGACACAGGCACAGGCAGATGCAGATGCGTTAAAGATCAGTGCCGAAGCTGAGGCTGAAGCCAATAACCTCTTGGAAGAGTCATTGACGGATGTGATTTTAAAGCAGATGTACCTGGATAAATGGGACGGACAGCTCCCCAAGGTTACATCAGATTCGGATATGATGCTTGATATGTCATCGTTTGTTACTGAAAAAAATGAAACGGTTAATACAACCGAAACACAGGTGACAGAATAAAAATGAAAAAGATAATCTCATTTGTAAAAAAAGAAACCGTATTTACGGTAGCAATCATTCTTGCACTGATCTCTTGTATAGTGACAAGACCGAACGTAAAGGAACTTGGAGGATTCATTGATTTTAGAGTCCTGTCAATTCTCTTTTGCCTGATGCTTTTAGTGTCGGCACTTCGGGAACAGTATATTTTCAGACGCCTGGGAGAAAAACTGACACTCAGTGTATCTACTGCCAAGGGACTTGAAATGATACTGGTACTGCTTTGCTTTTTCAGCAGTATGATTATTACAAATGATGTAGCACTAATAACCTTTGTTCCTTTTGCCCTGGCCCTCCTAAAGGGGGCAGGGCTTTTTGAGCGTTCAATACGTGTCATAGTATTACAGACCATAGCTGCCAACCTGGGCAGTATGCTCACCCCTATCGGGAACCCTCAGAATCTGTATCTTTACAATTTGTCCAATATGGGATTCGGACAGTTTGTACTGACTATGCTGCCACTGACATTGGTGTCATTAATTTTGCTTATAGTTATCGTCCTTTTCGGACCCAAGGGCGAAATTAAGGTGGACTTTGAACATTCAGACAATCCGATTAATAAGGGAAAGCTGGTTTTGACAGCCGTCCTTTTCATAATCTGTATGGGAACGGTATGCCATGTCCTTCCGTGGTATATTTCCTTGGCGTGTGTACTGATTTGCGGGATTATTGTTTTCAGGAATCTGTTTAAAGAAGTTGATTATTTCCTGTTGGGAACCTTTATCGGATTTTTCGTTTTTGTCGGCAATATGCAAAAGATTCCGGCCATCAGCAATATGATTGAAAGTGCTTTGATAAATCATGAGATGACCATAGGCTGTGCATTGTCGCAGATAATTTCAAATGTTCCCGCATCGATGCTTCTTTCGGGCTTTACCACGAATTATACCGCATTGACATACGGAGTAGATATCGGCGGCCTGGGTACGTTGATAGCTTCTTTGGCCAGCCTGATTTCATACAAATTCTATGCAGTAACCAAGGACTCAAAAAAAGGAAGATACATGCTGACCTTTACGGTATGGAATGTAATCTTCCTGATAGTTTTGACCCCTGTGGGACTATTGTTTCTTAGATATTTTGGGTGAGTATAAAATCCGAAAAGGTGGCACTGCCACCGAAATATTTGGTGGAATACAGGAATAGACCTGCCCTGTTTCCGGTAAAGTGATCCAATCTGAAATACATTTTGTGCTCCGGACCGATATTAAAGGATACGGTATCTTTCATATCGGTGAAATCGGCGTCAAAATGTAAAGTCACTTTGGGGCTGTCCAATTTGATTCGTTCTTTTTCTCTTAAAATGTATTCGTTGTTTTTCCCATCGACCAATTCATTTTCATGCATAACCATGTAGAATTCGTTCTTTTCGCGTGTTACTGCGACATAGGCATACAGACTTTGCAAAACACACAGACCGGCGTAATCGCCTTCGTTTATGTGCGAAGCATCCAAAGTAACTTCAACGTGTGTGCCGGGATAGTACAGACGTTGGGTTATGGTATTTTTGGCATATACCAGGTCGCCGGCGATGGTATGTGAAATAATGGTATATGTGCCTTTTTTATTATTTAATATGAATGCCGAAGTATCGGGCTCGTGATTAAACTGCCAAAAAGCCGACAATCCGAAAGAGGGTCCTTTCTTGGAGTGCTTAAAGTTGTCGCTTGATGAAAGCAAAGTTTTGACTTTGTGCGCTTTTCCCGAAGCGGGAACGGACGGATTCAGCAATTGCTCCGTATCTTTTTCTATAACAGGATAGTCGTTTTCAAAATGCATTGGCAGGACGTAAGGAATTCTGCCGACCGCTCCCATGTCTTGAAATAGAATTGCATAGTAACGTCCGTCGGGAGTATCTACAATACCGCCCTGGGCTATACCCATGTTGCAATATCCCAGGTCATTGACGAAAATGTCCCCGCCTTTAAACTCGCCGTCCAATGAATCCGCAACAAAACATGCTTCGGCCCTCATCCAACGATCCTCGAGAGAGTGAATAAAGAAAGCGTAGTATTTCCCGTTAATTTTATATAGATGAGTCCCCTCGTATCCAAGCGGTGTTTTATCGCTGTCTTTTAATATTATTCTGTTAAGACCGCCGGGTTTGGGAGCAGACAAATCATCGTTAAGCTCTGTTAAATGAATTTCACGGTTCCCGTATGCAATATAGACCTTCCCGTTATCAAACAGTAAGGAAGCATCGTGGTAAAATCCGTCAATATATGATTTGTGCCAGGGCCCGTTAATGTCTGAAGATTGGTACAGATATGTTCTTTTAGTATCGTTGCAGACAAAAACGACGTAGAAAGTGCCTTCGTGGAAGCGTAATGAAGCAGCCCACATGCCTTTGCCGTATATACCCTTTTTATCATCGAGTTTTGATGCTGCGGTTCCGTCCAATGTGTCGTAAACAAAGGAAGCATGTTCCCAGTTTATGAGGTCATGTGACTTTAGAATTTCGCATCCCGGAAAGAAATACATGGTGGTGCTGACCATGTAATAGATGTCGCCTACACGTATGACGTCAACATCCGGATAATCAAGTTTCAATATTGGATTAATATTCATGTGACATACTCCTTAAATTCGGGAAACTATGTTACAAAGGATTTCAGAATGAAAGTAAAAAGATTGCCGCCCAGACTTCTCGGTAGTGCATTATAATCAATTTACGATTTCAATTCGGAAAGAACGGCTGAGCCAAGAATGAGGACAGCACCTATGATACCGAACAAATCGAGAGATTCGTGCAAGACCAAAGCCGAGAGAATAATTGTTACAACGGGCTCTATGTATCCAAGGACAGCTACTGCCTGAACAGGAATGGCACTCAGTGAATCAAAGTAGAAACTGTATGCGATTCCGGTGTGTACTATTCCGAGGATTAATACAATTATTATTGATTTTGTGTCGAAAGTCATTGTTTTACCGATGTTGTGGAATATGACATATGGCAAAACTATGAGGACCGAAGACGGTAACTGAACCATCAGTTTGTCGTACTGTGTTACATTTTTTAATTTCTTATTAAAGATAACCAAGCCTACAAATCCGGCAGCTGACAAAAATCCCAACACAAGTCCGGGCAGATTCATGCCTTCGAAACCGTTCGGGAAAACACCGGATATTAAAACTATTCCGATAAATGAAGTGACGATGCATATTTTCTTTAGCGGAGTCAATTTTTCACCGTACAGGAAAGGTGCCAGAATGACCATGATAATAGGCGCTGTATAATTGCACAGGCTGGCTATCGCCACCGATGTGATGTTATATGCCGCAAACAGGCATATCCAGTTGAATCCCAGACAGATACCCGAAGCTACCAGCGGAAACAGATTTTCTTTAATGGCCTGTTTGTTGTATTTGTATTTACGTATCCATAAAAAGAGGCCGATAAAAGCAGTTCCTATTACGCCTCGGCATAAAACGATTACCTCGGACGGAAGCGATACGAACCTGATTAAGGGACCGATTGTTCCGTAAATGAATACCGCGGTTATGTATTCCAGTTTCTGTTTGACGTTTTTTTGCTCCATTTGAATGTCACCTCGTTTAAATTCCTTAATCAGTATAGTTTTTTTGTTACAAAAATCAAGATTTATTCGAAACATTTCGCTGTGTTTGTGATAAAATAACAGTGTTTAGAAGGTAAATATTTCTTAATCAGAAAGGAGATTGGAAATGAAAAAGTTTGGCGTTAAAGCGCTCGTTGCAACCGCTATCGGTGCAGCATTATTCTTTGTTTTGGGTAGATTCGTAGCAATTCCCTGCGGTATTCCCGATACTAATATTACCGTTCAGTACGGTGTATTGGGATTTGTAGCCGCAGCATTCGGACCTATCGTAGGTGTATTGGCAGGATTGATCGGCCACTTCTTTATCGACTTCAGCTTCGGCTGGGGCGTATGGTGGAGCTGGGTTATCGCTTCTGCAGTATCCGGTTTGCTTATGGGATTCGGAATGAATTCCGTTAAAATCGATGACGGCGAATTCGGCAAGAAGGGCATTATCAGATTCAACATTTCACAGGCGATTGCTCACATAGTTGCATGGGTAGTAGTTGCTCCTGTTCTTGATATTTTGATGTATGCAGAGCCTGCTAATAAGGTATTCCTTCAGGGACTTGTCAGCGCAGGTGTTAACATTGTAACCACAGCTATCGTAGGAACGCTCCTTTGCGTTGCATATGTAGCAGCTATTCCCAAAAAGGGAAGCCTCAAAGAAGAAGATTAATTTTGGGAAGTTAGATTAATGTCGGAAGTATTGCTGAAATTTACTGATTTTGGTTTTCAGTACAATGCGCAGAGTAAACCTACTTTGCATAATATTAATCTTGAAGTGGCCCGCGGCGAAAAAATCCTCATCGCGGGCCCTTCGGGGTGTGGAAAATCAACTCTTGTACACTGTATAAACGGGTTGATTCCTTTTTCATACAAAGGTGAGTCCTCCGGTTCCTTAACGGTCATGGGTAAGGAAACGAAGGACTTAAGTTTGTTTGATATTTCCAAGCATGTTGGGACTGTCTTACAGGATTCCGATGCTCAGTTTGTCGGCTTGACGGTAGCCGAGGATATTGCTTTTGCATTGGAAAATGCCTGCGTGGGCGAACCCGAATTGCACACTCGTGTAATGAAGGTGGCTGACATGGTTAATGTTAAAGACTTTTTGTCACATGCTCCGGGTGATTTGTCGGGCGGCCAGAAGCAGAGAGTGTCGGTAGCCGGAGTGCTGGTTGATGATGTGGACATTCTGATTTTTGATGAGCCTTTGGCGAATCTTGACCCTGCGACGGGTAAACGTTCTGTCGAATTGATTGATGAAATGCAAAAGGAGACAGGCGCTGCCGTTATTATCGTCGAACACAGACTGGAAGATGTTTTGTACAAGAGCGTTGACAGAATAGTGTTGATGAATGAAGGAACCATTGTTGCGGATATGACTCCCGACGAACTTCTTTCTACGGATTTGTTAAAGCAAAACGGCATCAGGGAACCGCTATATTTAACAGCACTCAAATATGCGGGAGTTTCCATTACTCCGTCTAAGAATCCGTGGAATATTAATACCGTAAAGATTGATGATAATGATGCCATGCTGGTTAAAAAGTGGTTTGTTGAAACCCCGGCATCGAAACAGAAAATATACAATGAGACTGCGCTTGAAGTCAGGAATCTTCACTTTACGTACGAAAAAAGTGACAGACCTGTCATAAAAGGCATTGATTTAAAAATACAAAAAGGGCAAATGGTTGCCATAGTAGGAACTAACGGAGCAGGCAAATCAACCTTTTCGAAAATAGTATGCGGATTTGAAACTCCGTCTGAAGGAGAAATCCTTTTTAACGGCGAAGACTTTTTGACCTTAAGTATAAAAGAACGTGCCGAGAAAATCGGGTACGTTATGCAAAATCCCAATCAAATGATTTCCAAAATAATGATAAAGGATGAAGTGGCATTGGGATTGAAAACCAGAAACTTTTCGGACGAAGAGATTGATAAGCGTGTTGAAAAGGCCTTGAAGATATGCGGATTATGGAAGATGCGCTCATGGCCGATTTCCGCATTGAGTTTCGGACAGAAAAAGCGTGTGACCATTGCATCGATTCTGGTCCTTGATCCCGAAATGATTATTCTGGATGAACCTACGGCAGGGCAGGACTACCGGCATTATACGGAAATCATGGATTTCCTCGAAGAATTGAATCATCAGGGAATTACCGTAGTAATGATTACCCATGATATGCATTTGATGATTGAATATGCCAGACGAGGTGTGGTTTTTGCCGACGGGCAGGTAATCTGTGATGATGACTGCGCCAATATTCTGACCAACCCCGAGATTGTTGCCAAGGCCAGCCTTAAAGAAACTTCTTTGTTTGATTTGGCGGTTAAATGCAATATCGATAATCCGAAAATGTTTGTACAGCGGTTTATTGATTATGAGAGAAACAACGTAAAGGAGGTTACTTCATATGACGAACCTCTTTAACTATATAGACAGACCGTCACCAATTCATAATCTGACGGGAGCTACCAAGTTTATATGCCTGATGCTTTGGAGCTTCGCAGCCATGTATACGTATGACACCAGATTCCTGTTGCTTTTATCGATAGCGGGTTTGGTTCTTTTCGCGGTCGGACATATTCGCTTAAGTGATGTTTCGTTCATGTTAGGGTTTACCGCGACATTCCTGATCATGAATAATATTTTGCTATATCTTTTTTCGCCTAATCACGGAACCGAGATATACGGAACCTGTACATATCTTTTTGGATTGTCGGGACATTTTGCTCCCACGGCAGAACAGCTTTTTTATCATTTGAATTATTTCCTTAAATATTTGGCGACTATTCCGATAGTTTTGTTATTCGTTTCAACAACGAATCCCAGCGAATTTGCCGCCTCTTTGAACAAGATAGGAATCAGCTATTCCATAGCCTATGCGGTGGCCCTGGCTTTGCGATACATACCCGATGTTCAAAGACAGTACCATGAGATTTCTCTTTCACAGCAGGCCAGAGGAATTGAGATGAGTAAAAAGGCTACATTGATTAACAGACTGAAAAGTGCCAGTGCCATTTTGATTCCGCTCATAATGTCCAGCATGGATAAAATAGAAATTATTTCAAATGCAATGGAATTGAGAGGATTCGGAAAAAACAAAAAGCGTACCTGGTATATGAGCAGACGATTTAGGATTGCGGATATATTAAGCATTATCATGTGCGCTGTTTTGGTAGTTGCGGCAATTGTCCTCAACAGGATTAACGGTGGCAGATTTTTTAATCCGTTTATATAGAAAGGTTTTTTATGAGAATAGGAGCATTGGAAGCCGGCGGCACCAAAATGGTGTGTGCCGTTACGGATGAACACGGACAGATAATAAAGAAGGAATCTTTTCCGACCGGAACACCGGAGGAGACTATTCCTGTGCTTGTTTCTTTTTTTGAAAAGGAAAATATAGATGCGCTCGGAATCGGATGTTTCGGACCGATTGATTTAAATCCGGAATCGAAAACATATGGATATATCACTACCACCCCGAAAATTGCGTGGCAGAATTTTGATATGGTTGGAACGTTTAAGAAAGCTTTGAATGTGCCGATCGGGTTTGATACAGATGTAAACGGTTCCGCCTTGGGCGAGTATACATATGGAATAGCCAAAGAAACAAAAAGCTGCGTCTACATTACTATCGGAACCGGAGTGGGTGTCGGAGCAATTGTCGACGGTCACTTAATTCACGGAATGATGCATCCCGAGGGAGGACACATTTTGTTATCGAGACACCCGAAGGATACGGCGAAGAGTTTTTGCCCCTTTCATGAAAATTGCATGGAAGGATTGGCAGCAGGTCCTGCGATTGAACTACGATACGGCAAAAAAGCTTATGAACTGGCTGACCGTTCTGAAGTGTGGGAACTTGAGGCACATTATATCGCGCAGGCCCTTGTTAATTATGTGATGTTGCTGTCTCCCGAGATGATTATTTTAGGTGGCGGGGTGATGCATCAGGAGCAGTTGCTTCCGATGGTCAGAAAAGAATTTGCATCCTTATTAAACGGATATATAAAGACGGAGAGATTACAAAATCTTGATGACTACATAGTGCTTCAAAGCCTGAATGATAACCAGGGAATATTGGGAGCTGCTCAATTGGGAATCAACGCACTGGGGTGAAGGTGAAATAAAGCCGTCACGCTAAAGAGTGGGAGATAGTTTGGAAAACGCATATTTTAATAAGGCACTTGGGAATATGACCCGGGAAATGGCATACGGCGGAGCTCTTCGTCACATGGTTGATACGGGGATGAGTGTCAAAGAAATCAAAAATACATTGTCGTATCCCGTTTCCTATGAAGAGATTCAACGAGCGGTATATGATTATATGCTGAAAAAGGGGATTCTTTTGGAAGAAGAGCCGGATGAAAAGAACACCTCAGGCGAATACTGTGAGTATGTTTTGGAAGAGGGCCCCTTTGGACAGAAAAGTTATCGAAAAGTTGTTACAGGTCAAAAGGAACGCCGGGAATTAAGCTATGTTCCGTGTGATTTCGGATTGATGAGCAAGGAAAAACTTGATTCGCTGTATGCTGTTATGGATATAAAGGATCGCGAATATTTGGAAGGGATTCCCTGGCCGAGAAAGCGTGTTTATCATGTCGAAAACGACCGGATGAAAAATATTGCGGAAATAATGAAAAAAGCATTTGACAATTAAGAAACTGTATTGTATCATACATATTGTTCGCGTCGCGAATGTAATAAATGCGCGAGTGGCTCAGTTGGTGGAGCACGACCTTGCCAAGGTCGGGGCCGCGGGTTCGAGTCCCGTCTCGCGCTCTTTTCTTTAAGAAGCGGAAATCCTTTATTTACAAGGTTTTCCGCCATTTTTTTTGCTTAAAAAGGGGTGTATTCATTTGAATACAGTTGAATACACCGCCTTCAAACCCTTGATTTTACT
>JAZUFW010000083.1:0-28934 GCA_045640905.1 Lachnospiraceae bacterium | reverse complement strand
TATCAACGCTTACTTTGGGCTGGTAGAATACAACAAACTCTTCCTTCTGTAATGCAATCGGGAATACAGAAATCACTTCTTTTTGACGGACATATTGCTTTAACATTCCTTCATTATAGAAGAGTTGCAGTTTGTCCGAAGCGTTTTGTCTGACAGTCGTCAATGCAATCGAAGAATACTGAAGAGCATCTGATAATTTATCGCCGCTATTTATTAAGTAAATACCTGCCCAGGCATCAATCGGGCAGTCATTAACACGTTCGCCTTTATGAAACTTAATATGAACATGACTCAATTGTTCAAGTACGGTATCAAGATGATTCTTTCGTATCAGGAATACGCCGTTATCTCCGCCGGGCCTGCAATAGAATTCATCGGGATTGCAAAATCCGTTCAATGTTTCATTATACTTCTTTAATACTTCATCTCCGGCGGAGGCCCCTTCACGCTTGTTAAAAATCTTAAAGTTTTTAACGTTCAGGAAAATCATGGCATATTCTCCAAACATGCCACGAGCTATTAGCTGACCGGCAAAAATGGAAAGTCCCGCCATATTGGGCACACCGAACGACAAATCTACCATCCTGCTTTGCAAAAGCATGGAAGCCATTCTGCTTCGTCCCGCTATCGCATACAGAAATCCCGCTATCGCAACTATATTCTTTTCATCTTCTTCATCCCAAGGATCATTCTTTAATCCCGCTATGGTAAAGGTACATTTTCCGTCTTCACCCGTTCTGTACTCAAATACCTTGGCATTTTTCGAATCGGCATTACGATCATCGTAAATAATTACATCATGATTGAAGCCCTGCGGTGCCAGTGCAGATACAGGGGCATTAATCCTGATTCCAAGTCGTCCGATTTTGTACTCCTTGACAATCATGGGAAAATTATGTTTCAATCGTTCGGCAAATGTCAGCGGATCGGAACAATCTTCACTCATAACAGTAATAAATTTAATCAGTAAGTTTTCTCGATTCGTATTCATAGTATTCCTCCGTAAATATGCACGCATGAATCTATGCTTTAAATGATTAACTGTGAGATAAAAAAACTATACCAATTTTAAGGTAGCTCTGGCAATAGCCAATTCCTCATTTGTAGGAATTACGAAAACCTTCATCTTGGAATCCGGGGTGGAAATGCATACATTTTCTCCGCGAAGCTTATTCTTTTCTTCATCAAGAGCGATACCCAGATATGAAAAATGCTCCAAAATAATCTTTCTGACAAATGCTGTATTTTCACCGATTCCGGCTGTGAAGCAGATAGCGTCCGCTCCGTCCATTGCTGCTATATATGCACCTATGTACTTAACTACACGATAGCAGAACGCATTAACGGCACGGATTGAATTGGGATCATTATCATTATAACCCTTTTCCAAATCTCTGAAATCAGACGAAAAATTATTTGATAAACCAAACACACCTGATTTTTTGTTAAGAACATTCAAAACTTCATGAATATCCATATTCTCCTTTTGTGCTATGTATTCACAAACGGCAGGGTCGATATCACCGGATCTGGTTCCCATAATAAGTCCTTCCAACGGAGTAAGTCCCATTGAAGTGTCTACACACTTTCCGTTCTTAACAGCACTTACGGAAGCACCGTTTCCGAGATGACATACTACAATCTTTGTATCCTTAATATCTTTGCCGAGCATATCTGCAGCTTCATGTGATACAAAATCATGGCTTGTACCGTGGAAGCCGTATCTTCTGACTTTATATTTTTCATAATATTCATAGGGCAATCCGTACAGATAAGCTTCCTCAGGCATAGTCTGATGGAACGCAGTATCAAACACGGCTACCATGGGTGTTTGCGGCATCAGTTTCATGCAGGCTCTGACACCAATCAGGTTCGCGGGATTATGCAAAGGGGCCAAATCCGAGCATTCTTCGATTCCCTTAATAACGGAATCATCTATCAAAATAGCCTTATTAAACTTTTCACCGCCATGAACTATTCTGTGGCCGACAGCACCTATTTCATCAAGCGATGAAACCACACCGTCCTCTTTGTTGGTTAAGGCATCAATAACCATTGCAATTGCCTTTTCATGATCCGGCATGGGAATTTCTTTGGTTACTTTATCTTTGCCTTCATTCGTATAGGCAATAAAAGATCCGTTGATACCGATTCTGTCACATAAACCTTTACAAATAACGTTTTCGGTATCGGAATTAATCAGCTGAAACTTTAATGATGAACTACCGCAATTAATAACTAAAATATTCATTTAATCTACTCTCCTGTTACTGTAATTGTGCCTGCACAGCCGTCAAAGCAACTACGCCGACAATATCTTCCCACGAACATCCTCTTGAAAGATCGTTTACGGGTTTCGCTATACCCTGAAGCATGGGACCGTACGCTTCCGCTCCGCCAAGTCTCTGAACGAGTTTATATGAAATATTACCACAGTCAAGGTTGGGGAATACCAAAACATTGGCATGTCCTGCCACATCCGAACCCGGAGCCTTGCTCTTTGCAATATGAGGGACCAATGCAGCATCCGGCTGCAGTTCACCGTCAATTGTTAAATGAGGGTACTGCTCTTTGGCGATTCTGGTAGCTTCAACCATTTTATCAACCAAAGGATGCTTTGCGGAACCCTTTGTTGAATGTGAAAGCATCGCAATAACAGGCTTTGAACCAACCAACTGCTTGTAGCTCTTTGCTGAAGTATCTGCAATTGCTGCAAGTTCTTCGGGATTGGGATCCTGGTTAAGTCCGCAGTCGGCAAAAATAAATGTTCCTTTATCACCGTATTCGCAATTGGGAACACACATCAGGAAAAATCCCGATACAAGCTTAACTCCCGGCGCTGTCTTTAAAACCTGAAGCGCAGGTCTTAAAGTATCTGCCGTGGCATGACACGCTCCCGCAACCATACCGTCGGCATCATTTGCTTTAACCATGATAACACCGAACATCAAAGGATCCGAAAGAAGTGTCTCTCTGGCCTTTTCAAGTGTCATTCCCTTGTTTTTACGAGTTTCATATAAAAGATTAGCGTAATCTTCAAATTTATCCGTAGTCTGAGGATTAATTATTGTAACACCGTTTAAATCAATTTCGAGCCAATTTGCACCGTCATATATTTTTTCGGGATCACCTATCATAATTATATTTGCTATGCCCTCTTCCAAAATATGAGAAGCAGCAATCAGCGTTCTCTTATCGGTAGTTTCCGGTAATACTATAGTTTTTTTATCCATGCGTGCTTTTTCTTTGATAGTATCAATGAACGACATATAAAATACCCTCCTGATTTGTGTTATACTAAATTTGCATTTATAAATATGTTATAAGTTTATATCTTTATCACAATTTTAGTTGTCAATAACATGTTAGTCAACGGATTTAGTTTATGTATCAAAAGAAAAACATTAAAGTCGCAGCCATAATTGCAGAATACAATCCGCTTCATACAGGACACGTCTATCACATCGCCGAAACCAAGAAACAACTGCAATGTGATTATTGCGTAGTCATCATGAGCGGAGACTATACTCAGCGCGGAGTCCCTGCGATTATTGATAAATATAAGCGTGCGGAATGCGCTCTTTATCAAGGAGCTGACCTGGTACTGGAGCTTCCTGTTATATATTCTTCATCCTCAGCAAATATTTTTGCCAAAGGTGCTGTTTCAGTTTTGTCAAAATTAAATTGCGTGGATTATCTTTCGTTCGGTTCCGAATGCGGCGATATTAATGCTCTATGCTCTGTCGCCAAACTCCTGACAGAACAAAACGACCTGCTGGAAAAACAAATCCGCTCCGGTTTGAAAAAAGGATTATCGTATCCTGCAAGTGTATTTGAAACATACAAAGACGGGAATAATGCCAATTTGCTTTCTTCTCCGAATAATCTTTTGGGAATCGAATACATCAAAGCCATTATCGAATCCGGAAGTAACATCGAGCCTTTTAGCGTCACACGTTTTTCCGGAGACTATAACGAAACATCGATAGATTCAAATTCAAAATATACTTCATCAAAAGCCATCAGGAATTCAATTTTTGAAGGAAATGATGACTATATTTCATTTTTGCCGTCCGATACACGCAAACTAATTGTGCCGCCTTTCGTCAGCGAAGATGATTTTTCGGATGTCTTATACTATTCTCTTTGCCAAAATCGTGACAATCTGTATAAGGATATTTTGGACGGTAACGAATCTCTTAATAACAAAACTGCCAACCTGTTGAATGATTTTAAATCTTTCAGTGATTTTGCCATGAAATTAAAGTCTAAAGACCTGACATATTCGAGAATATGTCGTTTCCTGCTCCACGTATTGCTTGATATTAAAACTGACGATATCACATATAATCCGACCATGGTCAGAATTTTGGGATTAAAAAAAGATGCCGGAGAATTAACCGGCATCATTAAAAAGAATTCTTCAATTGAACTTATCAGTAAACTGGCCGATGCAAATCCCGATTCAATTATGCAAAAGGATATTGATTCCGCAATGCTTTATAACAAAATCGCTTCAAACGGCCTGAATGAATATAAACAATCCCCGGTCATCATATGATTACGGAATAATCTGATTTCTTCCGTTTTGTTTTCCGTAATACAATTTTTGATCGGCAGAATTAATATAATAATCAATTCGCTTTTTGATGAAATCTTCTCTTTCTTTTCCTTTCAGGTCTACGGACTTATCAGTAGGTTCGCATTCGATTACACCAAATGTCATTGTTACTTTTATAAGTGTATCTTCACTGTAAATCTCCAAGGCCCTGATCATATCCAGCAGTTCCTGCATCTTTTCATATGCAAATTCCCCGCTTGCGCCTTTTTCATATACCAATATGAATTCTTCACCGCCCCAGCGAATGGCATACCCGAATTTGGCCATGAAGTTCTTTAATGTTTGAGCTACCGCAATAAGAACCTGGTCACCTGCATCATGTCCGTATGTATCGTTAACCTTCTTAAAGAAATCAATATCGCCCATGACCAAGGCAAAGTCAACGCCTTTGTCTATATAGTTAACCATCGTTTCATTCAAACGTTTATGTGCACTGCGGCGGTTAAACAGTCCCGTTAGCTGGTCCTCTTCAACCAGTTTTCGTAAGCTCATGGCCATCTGTTGAGAGTCTCGACCCATCTGTCCCAGTTCGTCCTGTCGTTTTACAACTTCATTATCAAGCTGTTCCTTGAAATTTCCTTTGGCCAAAGCCGAATTGTATTTTTTTATTTTTTCTATAATTCCGATAAATCGACCGGCATAAAAATATACAAAAAATCCGACCAAAATTTCTACAATGACAGAAAGAATAATAAGCGGAATGACAGCGTTACGACGTAATGCATTAACGCTTTCCTGACTTCTTGCAACAGAAAGCATTCCGACAACCGCACCGTTTTGATCAAACAACGGCACATAATATGAAAAATAGCTTTCTTTATTAACCGTAATATTCGAATAGAACTTAGGAGCAGCCTTTTCAATAACATCGGAAACTATTATTTCCGATTCGCCCAACCCTACCATTCGCTCGTTGGTAGCATTGTCAAAAAACGTAGTAATAACCGCATAATTCATGTAGCAAAGCGAAATATCATCTCCGTTAACTTGCTTCAGATTATCGAAGTATGCAAAATCACCGTTGAACATATGCTCACCTTTGAACATATAGATTTCACCGTCTTGTTCTTCGTAATAATAGTCTCCGGGATACATCCTGTCCAATGTGGTCAGAACGGTTTGCGCATAATCCGTCATGCTCTCCTGCGTCTCCATATTAAGGGACCTTCCGATTGAATATGAACCGCCTATGGCTATGACTATTCCCAAAATCAACATCGGGACCAATGTGATTTTTAAAAACGATACGGTTAATGAATTAATCTTGTTCATCAAATCTCCTAATAATAAATGTTCTCATTTAGATAGATGCTGGCACGACTTTGAATTACTTTTGCCGTTTCTTCGGCAGATTTTCTGCCACGGAAATAACTGTCAGTTTCTTCGGCAATGATAGCGTTAATATTTCCGTCCGATTCATATGCCTTATCAATATGCGTGATAAAATCAGTGAACCGCTGTGCCTGCTCGAGACTCATTGCACCGTATTCCAGCATCTGGCCGTTAATATATGTGCTGTTCATATATTCAACCTTTTCACCTGTTTCAAAATCCGTGTATGACGGCAAATGTGTTGCCTGTTCCTCAATGTTGGTAAGCAAATCCATTCTTGAAGGTATCACATAATTATTATCGGAAAGCAGAAAATCCTCAGAAAGGAAATATCTGACGAATTCCCACGCACCGTCTTTAACCTGCGATTGTGCGCTCATGGCAAAATTGATATACGGTCTGAAACATGTACCGGAACCTTCTCCGCACGGATAGCCTCTGAAGTCAACTTCACATCCGAAAAGAGCCTGCAGTAAACTGTTATAATCATTATACATTCTTAACGGTTCACCATACACCAACGCTTCATTGTTTCTCCAAGAAGACATTCTCGCAAAGTAATCTCCGTTTTTAAGTTCTTCAATTTCTTCATCGCGAATCATATTCGACAATTCGAGAAGGTTGATAAATTCCGGAGTGTCAAACCGACATACACCATTTTCCCAATCGACAAAATAATCTCCTGCGCAGCTGATGCATTCATTCAAAAATTCTATTTTTTTCTTGCCGGGATCAAACATCTTGTCGGTTCCCTGTTTTTCCCAATAAGCTATGGCTTCCTGCGGAGTCCAGCTCGACACAATATCATCGGAGGATTTGCAAGGAACACACAGCGTGCTGACTGTGAAGTTGGGAACGAGCTGATATAAAGCGCCTTTATAGGAATACGCGTTGACCAGCCCCGGCAACAATAAGTCAATCGAATAATCCGGATCTTCTTCCAGGAAAGGTCTGAAATCCTGCAGCAGTCCTTTCATAATAAAGTTATCGATAGGCAGTGAATCATCAACAACCAATATGTCCGGCATGCTTCCTGCCGAAATATCTTTATTAAGCTGCTTTAATCTATCTGCTTGCGAGCCCGAATACAATGAAGAATAATCTATTAAATTAACTCTGTATTCAAGTGAATTTTTATTAAACGAATATACCTGTGATCTAACCAAATAATTTGTATTCAGCATTCCGACCGTAATATCTTTCTTTACGGGAACATCCTCGGGATTGATTTTGGTCAAGAGCATTACGCATGACGAATACGTCAGTGAATCTGCGCCGGTCCAGAAAATCTTATTATCGGGCAATTCGATAAGTCCGGAAGTATATCCGCATTCGAATCCCGATGCTACATAATCCATCAATTTCTTTATTTTGCCGTCTTCGAGATTATATCCGTATATTCCTCCGTTAATGTCTCCGAGGAAATCATACGAATAGCCCAAATATAAAGAAGAGGTAACATTATTCGAAACTATCTGCTGACTCGAAAGAATATTCAAGGTACCCTTTTGAAGCTCATATACATTTACGGCTCTTTCATCCGTAGTCTCGGATTCTCCCCAAATAAACGTATACATTCTGCCTGTATCATCTATTCCGAAAGAATAAATGTCCTTAATTTTGCTGTCGAGCATGGACTTGGGTAGCGCATTGACCAGATTGCCATCAAGGTCAAAAATAATAACCCCCATTGTCGTAAGCACATATATGCTGTCTTCGGCAAAATATATATTTGAAACATATATATTGCCAAACTCGACAGGATCGATTTTGTGATAATCGGAAAAAGAGTTGTTAAAAACCAGTTCGCCTGCGGAATTATATTTTGCAAAATAAGCAGCCTCGGTTTCGCTTTGCAAAACAACATAAATGTTTTTATCTTTATCCATCACCGCCTGTTGAGCACACAAGCCTTCCGGGTAAATCAGCGTCTGATATAATTCATGGTTTCCTTCGCCGTCTATTTTAAATATTTTGGCATCTGTTCCGCCTTCATACAGGCTCTTCGAGCAAAATGCGAAAAACTCTTCACCGGAGCGCAGAAAATAAATCATCGAACGGCCTTCCAGCTCTTCCCCTGTAATGATTGTCTGCTGCGAATAGATATAATCATTTATATTGGTCATAGCTTCTTTTAAGGCTTTTTCGTTTTCATCAACGTTTCCGCATCCCGCTAAAGAAGCAACCACAAATAATGCCAAAAGAAAAGAAACCCATATTCTGTTTGCAGTTTTTGTTAAAAATGTTCCCACTTAGTCTTTTCTTCCTTTTTTCTGGCCCTAACTTTTTCGGCTATATCTTCACACTTTTCCTTAATCATCGATAATTTAAAGGTTCGATGCTTAAATTTGTAAAGCAGATAAATCGTAAACAAAATAACATCAACCGACATAAACACCATAATTAAAAACAAATTGGCTGCAAAAATATCTTCATAAGCCAAAGCTATGTTTTCAAAATACGGATAATCTATTCCCGATACGTCCATTGATCTGATTCCGAAGTCCTGCATGACACCTATCAAACTCGAAAAATCAAATCTCGTGGAATTATTGACTATTTCCATATGATTTTCACTTTCCTTAAAAAGTGACATCATCTGATTTGCTATGAATACTTTATTCGGTGATAAAGAAACCATTTCGTAACATGAAATATCTCCGGAGGTTTTACCCCATTCGCACAGTCCGTCATATGACATGAATACGAGATATTGATTCTCGGTATTTCTAAATCCCTTGGCAGCTTCTTCAATTCTGCCATTACCGGATTTATAGACGCCTCTGACATACAGCGAATTGTCACCGACATAAACGCGCTGACCGACTATATTGTCATCTCCGAACAAAGCCCATGCAGTATTCTCATCAAGCACTATACCGTCCGTATGAATATCGTCTGCTGTCAAAAACGAACCGCTTGCCATGGGCAAAGGATGAAACAGCATATAATCTCCGCCTACTCCATACACCTTTACATCGGAAACACTGTGAAGGTCACTTTTCAAACTGATGGTTCCGGTAGTCATGTAGGAATCCTGAAAATATCTGAAGTCTTCGGCATTATCCGGTTTTTTATATTCATCGGAATTACCAATGACAGATGTCAGTTCTTTTTCAAACTTATACTCAAATTCCTTTACTTTATCCTTATTAACCTTGGCGTATTCGTCAAAAAAGACCGTGGTTTGAATAGCTCTGCCCTGCTCGTCCCAACGTTCCGATGCATTCTCGTCATAAAGAGTCTTTTTTGATTCCACAATGACCAGAAGGAGTACACCGCTCAATAGCAACAGCAAAGGAAAAAGAACAGACATAAACTTCTGATACGGCTTCAAATTATGAACTTTTTCTTTTAGTCCGTTAACAAATTTAGTCATTCTTGAACCTTACTTCGTCTCCTGCCTTAAAGGGTTTATCCCAGCTGGTAATAATAAAGTCTTCGTTTGTAACATTTCCCGAAACTGCGGAATTGTTATCATCGTTTGCGGTAACATTTACGTATTCCTTTGAAACGATGTATTTCTTCTTTGCAAAAGGAGTTTTCTTTCCGTTTACAACATAAACATATTTGCCTACATTGTCCGAATGAATGGCGTTGTTCGGTACGCAGACGTCATAGCGGGCCGATTTCGAACCGACAGAAACTTCAAGCGACTGATCAAGAGTAAAGCCTTCGCCCTGAACATCAAAAACTATCTTCTTCTTTGTTCCTTTTGAATCCTCATCGTCTAGTATCGAAGAAACTTTCAATACTGCATCATCGTACATAAACGAATTGACCAATTCACCGAAATCACCGACTTTAACTTTTGCAGCCTGCTGTTTATCAACACTGATGGTCAAATTGAAACCGACGCCGTCGGGAATAATCGTACATAAGCACTTACCGGTTTCGGTGTCAAAGCCGGCCTGATACTTAATTTCGGATACAGTTCCCGCTACGGGAGCCGTAATCGTTGCGCCATATGCCAAAGCTGTCAGTCTGTCAACTTCTGCCTGCAGTAATTCAAGCTCTGTATCATAATTCTTCAACGTAATCTGCGATTTGATATCCTTCTGCAGTTCTTCCTGTTCGGTTTTGATGGTATCATACTGGAATTTGGCATTATCCATGATAACCTGATAACTTTCGGCAGTAGCAGAACTTTCGGCCTTTTTCTGCGTGTTGTAGCTTTGGTTAATCAGTAATGCCGCAGCAGCATCGGCTGCCTGTATCTGAAGTTCACGTTCCTTTTCTTCGGAAACATCTTCATACTTAAGTTTCTGAACTTCGGCATCAAGTAAGGCCTTCTGTGTCTGTGCATCAAGGTCGTTATAATTCAAATCCGTCAGTTTCTTGATTACCTGTTGAACATCATATTCATTTTTGGCATTGTTATAATCTACAAGTGCCTGTTCGAGACGTTTTTCCACATCATACAGTTCCGCCTGCAATTGTGCGTCGGAGTCATAATTTCCCGTACGGGCATTCATAATTGTTTCCGTGGAAGATTCTGACGAAAAGAGCTGTTGATCAAACTTAAGCTGTGCATCGCTTAAATCTTTTTTAGCCTTTTGAAGTTCGGTAGATTCTTTGTCTTCCAAATAAAACAGCGGATCTCCGATTTCAACATGTGAACCGTTTTCAACGGCAACCGAGCTTATCGTTCTCGATTCATCAGCCATAACCGAATACGGATTGGCAGATGAAATACTGCCGGTTCCTCTGGCCTGATCCTGAATCACTTCCGAAGCCGGATTAATGGTCGTCACAACGGAAAGTGTCGCATTTGTAATAGTTTTAGAGAAAAATGTGAGCAACAGCATAAATACCAGAAAAATAATAATCACATTTTTCATCCATTCTTTTTTCTTGTTCTGTTCCATTTTCGATTCCTTCCTTTATCCCTTTACGCCACCTTGAAATGAAATACCCTCCACCAGATACTCTTCTCCGTAAAGGAATATAAACAATGGCAAAAACATATATATTGTTGCTACGCAAAACGCCAGTCCGATTTCACCTTCATTAATCCTGCTCAAAAATACGGACAGCGGATACTGACTTTCATCTTTAAACATGATTACCGGCTGCTCAACCATATTCCAGTAATCAATAAAAATCAAAATGGCACATGAAACCATGCAGCCTTTTGTCAACGGAAAACTTACAAGACGAAAGACCTTAAAATCATTGCATCCGTCCATTTGGGCGGCTTCCAAAAGGCTCGACGGAATTCTCTTCATAAACTTGGTAATCAGGTATACCGAAAACGGAGAAAAAATACCCGGAAGCCAAATGGCCCAGTTTGTATTTGATATTCCGATATTCTTTGCAACCAGATAATTCGGAACCAATGTAACCTGATACGGCATCAGCATCAAAATTATATAAACAAAGAAAATGACTGTTTTCAATTTACTGTCATATCTGGAAAAACCGTAACCCGCCAGTGCCGCCACCACTATCTGTAAAATCACTATAGGAACGACCAAAATAAACGACTTCCAGAATTTATACAAATAATCGGTTGTATCAAACAGAACCTTTTTATACTGTTCGAAAGAAACCATATCCGGAATGAACTTAAGTTCTACCTTATCGGACACGTATGTTTTTCCGCCGTTTGTATCGGTGGCAAATACCTGCCCGTAACTGGCCTTTATCTCCGACTGTGACATAAACGAGTTCGTAATGGTCAGAACTATGGGAGCCACAAACATAACGGCTATCACCAGCAAAATCAGGAAAATAAGTGCAATCTTCACGGAATTCCTGAGATTTTTACGTTTCTTTCTCTTTGCCAGTATTCGTTTTTCTTTGTCCGGATCATTAACAAAAGGATTTATCATTCTTCCACATCCTTTCCGAAATGATTCTCACAAATAAACAGCAAAGCAATAATTACTATCATAACCGCGCTCATAATCAAAGCGGCGGATGAAAGAATATGATAATCAAGAGCATCATATCTGTTATTCATAAAGGTCTGCAGCATGTACATATACTGTGTGGGATGAGTTCCCTTTAACAGGAATATTTCTCTGAAGACCTTAAATGAACTGATTAGTGACATTATCGTCACAAATAAAATAGTCGAAGTAATATATCTGATTTTTATATTAAAAAATATCTGCCAGGGCGATGCGTTTTCCAAGTACGATACTTCTATCAGGTCTTTCGGAACGGATCCGAGCGCGGACATAAACAAAATCATGTTATATCCTATGTTCTTCCACAAAAACAGGACAATAATGACTATTAGCGCAGATCTCGTATTAAACCAGTCAACGCTCTCCTGTCCCACCGCATTGAGTATTTCGTTAGCCATTCCGTCATAATGGAAAATAACCTGCCATACCAAAACTACGGAAGCAACCGGCACCATCAAAGGAGATAAAAATATGGATCTGAATTGCGATTTAAGCGGTATTTTCATTTCCAAAAGCAATGCCAGAAACAGCGGAATAATTACTGCCAACGGAACTGCCAAAAGCGAAAACAGTAAAGTATTTTTAGATGCCTGTCGGAAAGCCGCATTTCGAAGAACCATAAATATATTGCGAAGGCCTACGAAAGAATAGTCCACGGGCGGATTTTTACACAACGAGTAATACATTACGATAAAAAAGGGTAACACAAAGAATACCAGGACACCGATAAGGCTCGGTGCCAGGTATATGTAACTGATCAGTTTTCCACGTTTTTCTCTGTCAGGAATACGATATTTTGTTGTTGCTTTATTCTCCGATTTGCTTTTCAAAAAAACTTCCTGCCTGTATACTACTCATTAATTTTTGAAGCTGTGAATCGGCGCAGGTATTCTGCCTCCGCGTTCAACAAAAGCTTCACAACTGTACTTATTTACATTCATGATAGGTGCATATCCCAAGAGTCCGCCGAATTCGACGTTCTCTCCTACACCCTTTCCGATTACCGGAATAATTCTTACAGCTGTGGTTTTCTGGTTAACCATACCAATAGCCATTTCATCAGCAATAATACCGCTTATGGTGCTGTTCGGTGTATCTCCGGGAATCGCTATCATATCAAGTCCGACAGAGCATACGCATGTCATGGCCTCCAGTTTTTCTATAGTCAAAGCTCCCATACGGGCAGCATCTATCATTCCTTTATCTTCCGATACGGGAATAAATGCACCGGACAAACCGCCTACATACGATGATGCCATTACACCGCCTTTTTTAACCTGGTCATTCAACAAAGCCAAGGCAGCGGTAGTTCCCGGTGCTCCTGCCTGCTCCAAACCGATTTCACATAAAATATCGGCTACAGAGTCTCCGACTGCAGGAGTAGGCGCCAAAGATAAATCTATGATTCCGAAAGGAACATTAAGTCTCTTGGAAGCTTCCTGAGCAACGAGCTGACCTACTCTTGTCACCTTAAATGCCGTCTTTTTAATAGTTTCGCACAGAACTTCAAAATTCTTGCCTCGAACTTTTTCAAGGGCTGTCTTTACCACACCGGGGCCCGAAACACCGACGTTAATAATTCTGTCAGCTTCCGTAACTCCATGAAATGCACCGGCCATGAAAGGATTGTCATCAGGCGCATTACAGAGCACTACCAATTTGGTACATCCCAATGAATCCTGTTCTTTTGTCAATGTTGCGGTTTCTTTAATGACTTCTCCCATCAGCTTAACGGCATCCATATTGATACCTGTTTTGGTAGAACCTACATTAACGGAACTCATAATACGTTCCGTAGAGGATAATGCCTTGGGAATCGAGCGAATCAATAATTCTTCCGAAGGAGTCATTCCCTTTGATACCAGTGCGGAATAGCCTCCGATGAAATTGACATTAACGTCCTTTGCAACCTTATCAAGCGTCTTGGCTATTTCGACAAAATCATCTGTGGTTTTGCAGCAGGCACTGCCGATTAATCCGATAGGCGTTACGGAAATTCGCTTATTTACAATGGGAATTCCGAACTCCTTTGAAATTGCCTCACCGGTAGGTACCAAATCCTTGGCGCTTTCATATATCTTGTTATATATTTTTTCTTTCAGTTTATCCAAGTCCGAATCAATACAGTCAAGCAGGGAAATACCCATCGTAATAGTACGCACATCAAGGTTTTCCTTTGAAATCATCTCATTTGTTTCGGACACTTCACGTAGATTAATCATTTTTTCACTCCGTTATATACGATGCATTTTTTCAAATATTTCTTCTTTTTGACATTTGATTATGACACCGATGTCATCTCCCAGTTTTTCGAGATCATCACTTACATCGCCGAAATGCTTGTCACATTTTGCCATATCAACTACCATCATCATATTAAAAAAGCCTTGGACGATAGTCTGTGAAATGTCCTCAATATTAATAGAATTATCTGCCAGATAAGTGCAGACCTTTGCAATGATACCAACGGTATCTTTACCTACTACGGTAATAATGGTTTTGCTCATAACAACTCCTTCTTATGCGATATTTATTACTTTTGACAGTTCGCTTCTTTTCGCAACATAAAGCGGTATGTCATTAAAATCAATTTTCGAATCCGACATGGCACAGTTCATTGTAACTTCACATCGAACCGATTCATATGCCAATTCGGGAATATTGTTTTCTTTACTCAAGTGCCCCAGCATTACGGCTTTTAAATTTTCATGCAACACTCTGCTTAAAAGAGTCCCTGCCATTTCATTCGAAAGGTGGCCTTTATCTGACAATATTCTCTGTTTCAATACAAACGGATACGGTCCTACCTGCAGCATTCTGACATCATGATTGGCTTCCAGAAACAAAATATCCATTCCGGAAAGTGCATCTACTGTATAATCATCAAACGTTCCAAGGTCGGTGCATACTGCGGCTTTTTCATTTCCGGAATAGAACCTGTATGCTACCGGATCTGATGCATCATGAGATATTCTCATTGGATTAATCACCATGTCGTTAATGAAAAAAGGTTCATCCGGCCTAACATCTACAAACAGGTTTTCATCGATTACTCCGTAGGAAGTATATCGTAAAATGGTTCTTTTAGTCTTCGCAGTAGTATATATCGGGATTCCATACTTTCTGGAAATCACTCCCAATCCTGCAATGTGATCGGAATGTTCGTGCGTGATCAAAATTCCGTCTATATCGGACATATCAAGATTAAGTTCATTTATTCCGGATACTATTCTCTTTCCGCTGATACCTGCATCAACCAATATATGCGTATTGTCATTTCCGACATAAATCGCATTTCCGCTTGATCCCGAAGCTATACTTCCAAGCCTCATACTTCCTCCCATGCTATTTCGATAACATCGCCGTTTTTGAGATTTTCCATGTATTGAGCCTGTTTTCCGTTCAGTTTGGTTATAATGTTTCTTCCCTTGCTTTCCGTCAACTTAAAGTCAATGGCATCAAACACATCGACAAAAACAAAGGTTTCCTTACCCTGCAACGTAACAGGAGAATTGTTAACGGTAACTGTAATAGCCTTTGAATTGATTTTGGCTTCTTCATATGTGCCGTCATCTTCAGGCAGAGCGTCAAAATCGTCCTTGTTTTCATCTTCTTTCGAAGAATCTGCTTCATAATCGTCATCTTCCGAATCATCATTTGCGGAATTATTCTCTTCCAAATCGGAATCAAAAACGAGCGTTTCAAAAGTCCATGTAACGGAAAAGTTTTCATAAACCTTTGTATCAAAATCAGCCAGTTTATTATTGACATAAATGTTATATGACTTATCAATAATAACATCCATGAAATCAGCTATCTGCTTGACCGTATAATAATTGACAATCTCCACTCTGTCACCGTCAGACAATTCATAATACGGAGATTCAAGCGTTCCGTTAACCGAAGCGAACTTGGGAACACTGACATTTTTCCCATTAACTTCGAAGTTTATGCTTTCGCTCAATTCCTCAACAACTTCAAGCGAAGCCTTTGCTTCCGGTCCTTCCGTTGATTCAATTACTTTAATGATGTCATTGGCATGTATCTTGCTCGAGATATTAGCCGGTTCATCGTTTATGGAAATAATCGCAGCTTCACCTACATCACCGCGAATCATTCTGGCCTTGTTATTAACGGTAAAGTTAAGTGCTTTTCCTCGTTTGGGGAACAAACCGTCATTCGGGAACTGAGCCTGCATGGCGGCATCCGCAACCGTCAAATTATTATTGTCATACATCTTTATTCTGGATCCGTTAAAGGATACAAAAATGAAGTTGTTGCTCTGTTCATAATAATTCAGGCAAATACCTATGGGTGTAACCAAAACAGAATCTTTCTTTACGTCCTCGTTAAACTCGATAGACTGCATTACCTCTTCGCCTCTTAAGGCAACTCTCTGTTTGGGGATGCCCAATTTGTCGGCTACTTTTTCGGCATAAAACTTATTTTTTCCGCCTCCGCCTACTATAAACACGGCGCTGACACTCTTT
The DNA here is from genome assembly GCA_045640905.1 of Lachnospiraceae bacterium. Taxonomy (GTDB): domain Bacteria; phylum Bacillota; class Clostridia; order Lachnospirales; family Lachnospiraceae; genus JAILLW01. Next base: position 12,576 of record JAZUFW010000083.1, on the reverse strand, counting down.
CCGCCGTTTAACTCAATGATTTTCTCGGAAACCTGTTTTGCCATGCTTTCCAGAGTATCATCCATTATTTTCATTACTTCATCGGATGTAATATGCTGTGGAAGCAGCATAATATCCATGTAGTCTATTTCATCTTTATAATCCGCTTCACGCTTGATTCGTTCCGCTTCATCAAAATCAACCAGGCACGCCTTGGCTATATCCTCAGTCAATGCATCACCTGCTATGGGAATCATTCCGTATGCCAAAATGCATCCGTCATTAGTGATGGAAATATCACTTGTTCCGGCTCCGACATCAACCAATGCTATATTAAGCATTCGAAATCTTTCGGGAATGGCCAATCCGATTGCGGCAATAGGCTCCAACGTCAGATTATCAACCTTTAAGCCTGCTATTTCAACTGCCTTATACAGACTGTCGACTACTTCATCCGGCAGGAATGTGGCAATCAAATCAACACCGATATTTCTGGCTTTGTGACCTTCAAGATTACTGATTTGATTTCCGTTAAGAAAGTATCTGACGACTGAATGACCGACACAATAAAACTTAGTGTCCTGATCGGCATCGGCAGAATTAAGGAAATCGTTATATGCATTCTCCACACCCAAAGAAACCAAAGAATAAATATCTTCCTGAGTAATTTCACGATTATCGATTTCCGTTTCGGCATGCGCATCCAATGTAAAAAGCACACGACCAGCGGCTGCTATGCATACGCTTTCGAGTTTTTCCCCGACGGCTTCTTCCAGCTTGGTTTTAACTTCGCGAATGGTATCTCCGACCTTTTGAATAACATGAATCTGTCCGTCCAACATGGCACGGGTTTCATGCTCCTTCATTCGCTGAGCAACCACGATAAATTTATCGTTCTTTTTATAACCGACCGTTCCGATTACACTTCTTGTTCCGATATCCAAACCAAAAACTAATTTTTCTTTCATAGTCCCATCCACTTTTTTATATCATTAATGCTTTGTTCGATTGAATGACTGTTATCAATTACGAAATCGCTGTTTTCTCTAAAAATTTCTTCACTCAGCTGACTTTCCATTATAGAGGTGATTTTTTCGTCCGAATATCCTCGGCTAACTTTAAGTCGCTCTCGGCGCACGCTTTCATCAGCGTAGACATACCACATTTCATCGACTATTGCTTTATATCCGTTCTCTATAAGCAGCGCCGCTTCCAAAAAATAATAATCATAAATACCTTCGCGTTCGGCGTTTTCAATATCTTTTCGAATATATTCATTCACGGCAGGATGAATGATATCATTAACCTTTTTTAGTAAATCATCATCTCCGAATATGATTTCTGCCATTTTAGGTTTATTGATTGAACCGTCTTCATTCAATATCTCGTCTGTCAAAAGCAGACGCAGTTTATTGTAAGCATCCTGTCCCGGTTGTTCAACAATATGGGCCACTTCATCGGCATGAAGTATTCTGCAGTTTAATATCTTGGAAAGTTCAGCCAAAACCGAGCTTTTACCGCATCCGACGCCGCCCGTAACTCCGATTATTTTCATCATTTCGCCTCATACCAGTTTAATCCGGTATTCAAATCTATTTCTGTCTTTACAGGAAGATTCGAAACATTTTCCATCTCTTCGTATAATATTTTTTCGACTGTCTCTATTTCGTCTTTTTGAACTTCCAATAAAAGTTCGTCATGTACCTGCAAAAGAAGTCTGGATTTTAAGTTTTCTTTTTTCAGCCTGCGATATACGCCCAGCATTGCCAATTTAATGATATCCGCCGCACAGCCCTGGATAGGAGAATTCATGGCAACTCTTTCGCCAAAGCTTCTTTGCATAAAATTGGAACTTTGTAATTCGGGTATCGGACGTCTTCTTTTGTAATACGTGAGCGAGTATCCTTTTTCTTTGGCATCGCTTACCAGAAAATCAAGGTATTCTTTGATTTTCGGAAAGGTCTTAAAATAGTCGTCAATATATGTCTTTGCTTCCTTCGGTGAAATGGACAGTCCCTCTCCCAATCCGAAAGCGGAAATACCGTAAACTATTCCGAAGTTAACTGCCTTGGCCTTTCTTCTGTCGAGTTCGGTAACCTCATCATACGGAATATGAAATACAATTGACGCCGTCTGTCTGTGGATATCGGCATGGTTTTCATACGCCTTAATCAGTTCCTGCTCTCCCGATAAAGAAGCCAGTACTCGAAGTTCTATCTGTGAATAATCCGCATCCATAAAGATATAGTCGTCTTCGGGAACAAATGCCTTTCGAATTTGACGGCCGAGTTCCAGTCTGACAGGAATATTCTGCAGATTGGGATCTGTCGAAGACAGCCTTCCCGTAGCCGTGACAGTCTGATTAAACGTTGAATGAATTCTTTGCGTTTCATCAATATAATCAAACAATCCGTCCGCATATGTACTCTTTAATTTTGAGTATGTTCTGTAATCCAGAATATATCTAACTATTTCATATTCGGCGCTCAATTTTTCCAAAACATCAGCAGCCGTTGAATATCCTGTTTTTGTCTTTTTACCACCGGGAAGATTCAATTTTTCAAACAAAATCTCACCGAGCTTCTTCGGCGAATTGATGTTGAACTCTTCACCGGACAGTTCGTAAATCTTGTTCTCAAGTTCCGAAATCTTGGATGAAAGCATCTTGGAATAATCGGTTAATTCATCCCTTTTTACTTTTATTCCGTTCTTTTCCATTTCGAAAAGAACTTCGGTAAGCGGCATTTCCAGTTCATTATATAAATTCAAACAATCTGTTTCGGAAAGTATCTTTTCTATCTTTGGATAGGCATTTTTACATATATACGATAAGAAACAGGCATAGTCTTTAAAATCGCTGTTTTCTTTGTCCATCTCTTCGGATAATGAACTCTTTTTGGCAAATTCCTTTTTATCCTTTACCAATATTCCCAGATATTCGGATGCTATATCAATAATATTAACATCGCTCTTCAGCGGGTTAATCAAATATGCGCCTATGCAAATATCTTTGTATTTGGTGACATTAATGTCATTTTTAATTCTGAACAAATTCTTGATGTCGGCTGTGATAATGCGACATCCGCTATTATCCAGCGAATCAATAATGTTCTTTAGATAATCCTCCGTAATAAACAAAAACTTACGGATAAAGAACGAATTATCATCTGTGGAAAGGCTGATTCCCAGCAAATCATCCGTATCCCTATCCTCAAACAGTGCGTAAACACCTATATCTTTATTTTGCTTCTTTGCCTCTTTTAGAATTTCATCAGCACGTGTTATATCATCGACAATTTCAAAATTCTTCGTAATATCATCGTTATTTACGGTAGTTTCGAATCTGTCGAGAAAATTCTTAAACTCCAAACGCTTAAAATACGAGTAGGCTTCTTCGGTATAGAAATTCTTTACTTCGGCTTTTGAAAACTCAAAGTCTTCATATACATCAGTCTTTATCGTAGCCAGCGTCTTTGATAGGTATGCTGTCTCCTTATTATCAATAAGCGACTGTCTTACGGCATTCTGAGTGATTTCATTAACATGCTCATATATTCCGTCCAGGCTCTTATAGTCAGCGAGCAGTTTAGTGGCCGTCTTTTGACCAACCTTGGCCACTCCCGGAATATTATCGGCTGTATCTCCCATCAGAGCCTTTAAGTCTATAAAAGTAACAGGATCCATGCCGTATGTATTTACAACATCCTCAGCATAGTAATCTTCAATCTGTGTCTTTCCGGCTTTGGTCTTCGGAATTCTGATTTTGATTTTATCCGTTGCGATCTGCAAAAGGTCACGGTCGCCCGAAATAAGTGAAACATCATAGCCTTTCTTTTGACCGATTTGAGCCAAAGTTCCGAGAACATCATCAGCTTCGAATCCGGGTTGCTCAACTATGGTAACTCCCATAGCCTGCAAAACCTCCTTCATAAGAGGCACCTGCATGCGCAATTCTTCAGGCATGGGCGAACGCGTTCCCTTATACTCGGTAAACATTTCATGTCTGAACGTTTTCTTGTTAACGTCAAATGCCACTACCAGAAACTGAGGATTTTCTTCCTGGGCTATTTTAAACAATATATTCAAAAAACCGTACACGGCATTGGTATGAAGGCCTTCCGCATTAGTTAAATCCGGAAGCCCGTAAAAAGCTCTGTTCAATATGCTGTGTCCGTCTACTAAAACCAGTTTTTCCATAATTAAATCATTACAATCAATAAAACAATAATAACAATGGCAATAACAATAAGTGCAATTATGCAGTAATAAAAGAGTTCAAATTTCTCGCGCCGCTTAAGCTTCCTGTCCGCACTCTTCAGACGCAGATCAAGTTCCTTGTTTAAGTCAAAAACATTGCCGGTTTCCAAATGTTTGGTTCCTTCTTTTACCAGGACTTCAATAGTCAATTCCTCCTTACATTCGGAGCAATTTTCTATATGATTTATAAATTCACGAAGTTCCTCCGTAGAAAGTTCATCGTTAATAAATCCCTGTATTGATTTGACCGTCTGCTTACAATTCATCGACAATACTCCATCTTTGCATCATGAATAATTATATCAAGTCAAATACCTAAATACAATCAATATCTTGTGTTATCTTTTATCGATTTTACTAGATTTGGTGCTATTAATAGTCCTCGCAAATAAAAAAACCTTACCGTAAAGTAAGGTTTTCTTCAAAAAACATATATTCTATCGATAAAACTACATTTCCTGCTTCTTCAATTCTTTATCTTCGTACATTTTCTTATCGGCCGCTTCAATAATATCCGGAATCGTAGCCATAGTTTCTTCGTTGTAAACCGCATATCCGCTGCTCACACGAATCATATACGGAGCATTAATTTCTTCATTGTGCTCTGACATTCTCTTATCGATTTCTTTACAGAGCACTTCGATTTTTTCTTCATCATTTGAATCAGCCAAAATCGTAAACTCATCTCCGCCGTATCTGTATGCTGAGTATCCGTTTTCTCTTGAAAGCTGATCTAATACCGAAGCCACTTCTATCAAAGCTCTGTCACCTTCAGTATGGCCATAATTATCATTTATGGTCTTAAAAGAATTAATATCAATCATGATCAATGACCAAGGCTTTTCATTTCGCATTTTCTCGGAAACATTCTTAATCATTAATCGTCTGTTATTAAGATGCGTAAGTTCATCATGATAAATGCTTGATCTCTGGCTCTGCATATAGACATACAGAAGAACCAGCATCTGACCTATCCAAATTACATAAGGGAAAAAGGTTGTTCCGTATATCAATATTGCCACGAAAACAATGGAATTTGCAAAAACCAGTTTTCCGTGTTTTTCTTTTTCGGCAAATTCTTTTCTGTCAACGTACTTTGCAATAAGTACCAACAGCAAGAAGAAATAGATCAGTATACAGCAATACGTCTGCACATCATCGAGCGGTCCGTATTTAAACTCCCCTTCTTCATAATAGAGAAATAATTTCGTATTTGAGAAAGCAATTCGTGCCGTAATCAAACAAAATGTGATGAAATATAAAAACCTGATAATTAATGACAAAAACTTTGACGGATTATGTGCTCTCGAAAGTGCAAATTCGCTCCACAAAATTGCACTTAATAACATGGTAATATATCCGACCGTAGCGCTTATTCTGCATGCTTCATATCCCACTTCATCTATAAAGATATAAAGCATGAGTCCGTTTATCACCTCTGAAATCATCGAAATCAGACATGTAAAGCCAAGCATTCTGGCCATGGCATGCTGAACTCTCGTATATCCGTTTCGGCCCAGGGTAATCATATAATATATACATATTATTAAACATATGAACGGTGCCTGAAACGCCAGAATCGCCGCAAAATATAATGAATCCATCATCATTTATCAATCCTCCGATATGTTCTGAGAATATCCTCGAGTTTCGCCGGTTCAATGGGTTTCGCCAAATAATCATCAAATCCCAAATCAATATACGCCTGTCTGGCACCTTCAACCGCATCAGCCGTAAGCGCAATAATAGGTGTATCCATGTTAGCAAAGTTATCAATTGCTTTCATCTTATGCAGCGTCTCTACGCCATCCATCACGGGCATCATCTTATCAAGGAAAATAATGTCATATTTCTTCGATATTGCCTTTTCGATAGCCAGTTCTCCGGAGTCGGCGGTATCTACCTTTATTTTGTTGCGCTTTAACAAAGATGAAATTACCTTAAGATTAATCAAGGTATCATCAACAACCAGAATTTCCATATCTTCGGCAACAAAAACATTGTTCGATTTTTCTTCAACCTTTTCTTCTGCCTTCGTTTCAACCGAATCGGCATTTGTCAAAGTAACATCGAAGTAGAAATCAGATCCCTCTCCGTATTTACTGTCCACATGAAGTTCCGAATTCATCAAATTCAGGAATCCGTTAACAATAGTTATGCCAAGTCCGGTTCCTTCAATATTTCGATTCTTTTCTTCATCGATTCTGACAAACTTTTTATTAAGTTTTGAAAGGTCTTCCTCCTTAATGCCCATTCCCGTATCCTTTACGGAAAAATGCAACGTAGAGTTTTCCTTTCCTCTGACACCCGAAATGCTGAAAGTAACAGAGCCTTCCTGTGTATACTTAGCAGCATTATTAAGCAGATTAACAAGAATCTGCTTAAGTCGTACGTCATCTCCGTGATAGCAGGCCATCAAGGCAGGATCGGTATCCAGCTTAAATTCCAATCCTTTACTCTTCATTTTAGGGCCTATCATATTCACTATGTCTTTAACAACATCCTTCATGTCGAAATCTATCGGCACAAGTGTCATCTTATTTGATTCAATTTTGGATAAATCAAGAATATCATTCACCAAAGAAAGCATCATGTTACCGGATGCCTTTATATCACGCGCATATTCATAAATGCCTTCATCATTTGTCTCACGCAGAATCATTTCGTCAAGACCTATAACAGCATTCAAAGGAGTTCTCAATTCATGCGACATGTTTGAAAGGAAATTCGTCTTGGCCATGGTAGCCTGAATGGCTTCCTGATGCTTAAGTTCAACAATATCAAGGAGATCGTCAAGGCTCCTGTCATGCTCCTGATTTTCCTCATTGGCATCTATTAAAATACCTATAATGATATTGCCGACCCAGTCGGCAACCAAAAAGCCTACGCAGCTGAATAACCAGCTCGTAATGTTAAAATCAACCAAACCTGAATATTCTCTGGGCAGAAGCACCAAAAACAGCATACAGCACGCCTGAACAAAAATAGTGAATCTAAAACATTTTTTATCCAAAAACGTAATAACCGTAAGCCACAGAATCGCAAAAAGAATAAAGACTACAAAAACAGAAGTAAAACATAGCTGCATTAAAACAGCAAACGTGCAGACAGACATGATATATAAAGCTTTATATGCAAAGGAATGTCGTAAAGTCGTCATTCTGATTAATATCATGGTAGCAAGCGTAACAATCCAAAAAAATACGGTTGCAACAGCAAAAGAATCATAACGGCCTTTATCAAAACTCACGCCGGCTATGACTGCAATACCGTATAAGGCATATACAACTATGGATAAAACTTGTCCCTTTTTAACAATGTCTGTCATTCGATTTCAATTCCTTTCGGAACTACAAAAGGAAGACCGCGTTTAATTATCTGTGCCGTCCACTCCTTTTGAGGTTCTTGAAGTTCTCCGTCAAAATCCACTCTTATTTTCAATCCGTCCCTACGCTTAATCGATAGTTCGGATGCAAATCCATCAAATTTTTTAATCTCATCGGAGCCCGTATCGTTATTTGTCAATTTTATCAAGGCACGTATCAGTTTGAATCTTCCTACACGCTTATATATAACCGTGCGCGCCAATCCATCCGTTACATTGGGCTTTGCATCAAAGCACAGTCTTCCTCCGATTGTTCCTCCGTTTCCGAAAAACAATTCGGATGAAGCTCCGACCAGTCTTTCTTTGCCGTTAACCATCATTTCCAGCTCTTCTGTTTTTGCAAGCAAAACAGCAAAAGCAAATCCAATCACATACGGAAAGTTCTTTCCGATAATACTGGAATCTCTGAACTGCTCCATTCGCATAACCTGTTCCGAATCCAAACCGAGCGAAAAAGTATTAAGACAATTACCGTGATTGGTCTTAATATAATCTATATGAACTACCTTTCCTTCGATAAGCTCATCGATGTCTCCGAATAAGCGTTCGTGATTTCCAAAAGTTTTCAAAAAATCATTGGTAAATCCTTTTGGGTAAAACGCAAACTCCAGATTGGAAAAGTCCTCTATACCGTAAATTGCATTACTAATCGTTCCGGAACCGCCGCAACAATAAATCCTTAATCTCTCGTTTCCGAACAAATTAAGTACTTCCTTCATGAGATTTCGCTCATCCAATGCTTTTCTGGTATGGAAAATATAATAATTCAAATCAGCGTACTTTTCTGTCAAATGTCTCCTCAAGCCCGCTGAAAATTTTGTTTTCCCCGCATGTGAATTTATGATAAAAATATGTATCATTCGCGATTCCTCAAAATATCTTAAAGTACCTCTGTTTACATAATATCAGTAGAAAACAATAAATGCAATCGATTTTATTTATTTTGACTTCCCATTCATCGTAATTTCATAAGTCAGGTCATCATTTTCATAGAACTTTATCAGCATCTTCTTTTCTGAGGGGCTGACTGCAAAGCTTGCACCCGTTGTGAAAACCTGACCGTCATTTCTCAAATCGGTTTCATCGCCGTTATAATATTTTGTCAGTTTTTCTTTCCAATTTTGCGCTTCAATTACCGCACTTACATGGCTTTTCACTATTTCAAAATTCTTGTCGTCCATCATCCAACGGGCATCAGATCTGTATTTACATTCGTAGTCGTCGGAATCAATCGGATTATAGTTTTCATCCAACGCTATTGTATTAGAAAAATCAGATCTGAAATCGATCGACGGATTGCCTTCATCGTCAACAAAGCAAGCCTTTCCGTTTTCATCAAGATAAGCGTTGTTCATGTAAAGAATTTCGTTCTTCCACATGGGCTGTTCCATATGCTCCATCATCTGTTCCAATGTATCAACCGAATCAAGTCCGTCCAAAGCCGCCTGAACTCTTCCGTAACCGGTTCCGTTATTTTCTACAACAGCCCACTTCGGTGTCAGATAATAATTTCCCTGCGCGGAAACATACGGCAAAAAGTAAACTTCGTCAGCGATTACTTCGATAATTCCAAACTTTCCTGTAGCGTCTGCTATATAATAGCCGTACTGTGTCGGTATTGTATTGTTAAAGTATGGTGTGGAAACAATATTTATCTCATTTCTCATGTAATTCAAAGCATCATCTACTGTAGCGCAGTTACGAGTAACCATGGCTACAACCATCGGAGAATAAACCGACAATTTCCCGGGATTGTTTCCGTAATTCATGAATTCGGGATATGGTTCACGAACATTGGCTTCCATATATAATCCTTCGGAATTCATGGCATCCGTTACACAGAAAGACATATAATTAATAAAGTCGGCATCCTTATATCCGCTTTCTTTAAATTCTTCGTATGTATATTTTTCACTGTTCATATATCTCAAAGATAAAGTTTCATATTTTCCCTGAGTAGAATGAATCAAAAATGCAGGGCACTGAGATACCTGATTATCAAGATTTCTACCGACCAAAACATGGCCTTTACTGTCAAGTTTGGCACATGCGGTACAAGCACCTTCGATTATGCCGTACTTTTCAACCATAGCTTTATAGGCAGCATCGTAATCAGCATTCTTATTATCGGGAATTTCAATAATGTAATTACCCAAATCGGTATAAACACCGTCTCCGTCTTTTGCGGTATTCGTTAAATGCTTATAGTTTGAAGCCTCCTTAGAAGCGCAACCCAAAACGGACGCAGCCAAAACCGCAACAGATAATACAGTAGCTAAAACTTTAGTATATTTCATGATATGTTCCTTTCTTCATGGCCGGAAGCTATTCTTCCCCATCATTTATTATGTTACGACTGTAAAAGGGAACCGTCAAGATTAACGGTTCCCTGATTTAGCAGTATATCTATAAGTATTTCTCCAAAATCTCCGTCAGACTTATGCCACCTTTTTCTCCGCTTCCTTAAAGGCTTGTAAGATCTTTTCCATGCTGAATCCGTTCGCTTTAAGTACCGCGATGATAGCCTGGCACTTCGGGTCGTTTTCATTCTTTCCGTTTATTCCGTAATGGTACTCTGCCCATTCATGAATCAGGCTCATGAAATTGGCTCCTTTATCCGACCAGTTGAAGTTGGGAAGCATCTGTTGAAATATCTGCAAAAGAGCTGACATTGCCAAATTGCAAACCATGTTAAACGCAGTCTGACTAATCCTTACTCCACCATTCACGCTTACCAATTGCTCATCACTTATATCAATATATTCAATTTCTTTTCTGTCTGTCTTTTTCATAATCATTTCCTCCTTCTCATCATTTCCTGCCTTTCAGCAGGCTTTCATGTAATCGCGGATACGAAGCAGATTAGAATCTATGCAGCAGTTCTTCCTCTATGTATACATTATCGTGGTTAATAGCTACCGTAACATATTCTCCGCTATCAAGATCTATGCCGTCTATCGTACGATTCGTACCCCATCCGAATGTTCTGGGAGCTTCGTATACTTTGTAAACCTGAATATGAAATCTTTTTCCGCTCTTATCTCCGTACGGTCTGGGAATAATCACATCAAGGACGCAGGGGAAATCAATCCAATAAGCTTTTCCCGGAATTACGTTGTACTGATCTACTCTAACGAGTGCGCCTCCGTAAACCGTATCCATTTCCTGTAATGTAATTTCTCTATTCAGTTGTCTGTTATCAGCTGTTTTAGTTTCCATCATAATCTTTTCCTCCTTAATATTTTTATCCTCGTGTGCCGCTTCCGTTATTCGGAAGCGACCCCCGTTGGATTTAATATTTCAGGGGTTTTGTTTATCTACTCTTATATACGATTAAAAAAAATATATGGCTACAAAACAGGCGGAACCCAAACTGAGTTCCGCCTGTACTTTATCTTGGTATTGCTACGTTATTTCTAAGAAGCGTATTCTTCATATCTTTACTCCCGATTGTCCAGTAATTGCTTACCATTGGCACGGTGAAGGTTACAAATCCGTTCCTATCAACCTTACCCGCCTTATACATGGCAATTCCAGTCGTGGAGGTTCCGCAATATAGATATACAATATCCCCCTTTTTGAAGCCTACTTTCTTTGCATTGAACTTAATTGTAATAAGCTGTGACTTATTGGTACTGAGCTTATCGTTTGAGCAAAACGTCAATACAACCGGTGTGTTCTCGTTTCCACCTATTGCAACAATATCGGAAGTAAGCAATCCGGCATGCGTTCTCTTGACGCTTACCGCTTCGGCAGTTGTCATTGAAGATACCCTGAAGTATGTAGTTTTGCCTGTTTTCACCTGTTCAATGAGCACTGAATTTGAAACGGGAATTCCTATTGTTACTTCATCATCAAGAACAAATGAAAGCGGAATCTTCTTTTCATGTGCATCAGTAATCAGTTTAGTATCAACAGTAGCATTCCCGTTCATCGTAATGCTCAACGTACCAACTGTATTTTTCTTATACTTGGCTTTATGAGCGTCCAACGCTTCATCTATCGACACCCATCCGGCCTTTGAGCCATCCGTTGTTATATAAGGAAGCGGCATGTTGCCACCGTTTGGATCATTGATAACATAATTTTTAACTGGGCTTCCCGTCTCTGAAAACTGATTATTTTTCACGGCCGGTTGTGACGGCTGCGGATTCGGCTGCGGATTCGGTTTCGGTATAGGGGTAGGCTCTTCCTTCTTAACTATATTGGCCGAAATCATTTGAGGCGCAAACGCAACGTAATTTTCATTACCTTCAACCTTATAATAAACAGTATAGGAAGCTATATCTTTACCCTTAATCTCATTGATTGACTCATAATATGTTTCATCATCAAGACTGTAAAGAATTGTTCCTGATGTACATGAGCCTGCCGAAATAAGTACCTGTTCATTTCCGTTATATACAGGATTCAGTGCTCTCGGAGCTGTTACTGCATGTTCACCCATTCCGATAGTTGCTGTAACTGTCTGTGCAGCTATATCTTCATGGTTTACATCACCCAAAACTTTGTAATAAACGGGATAATCACCACGATCTATTCCTGTCGGTACTGTTAGTGAATATGTTGCATCATCAAGGCTATACAACATTGTTCCGCCGGTAACGCTTCCTGCATTAACAAGTTCCTGGTCCTGTCCGTTATACTTTAGCGTCTTTCCTGTAGGCGCGGTTACTGTGCATGTAGCCTTAGCTATAGTAAACTCTGCACCTTCCGTATTACAGCTTCGATAACTTGTTGTCTCGCTTAGTTTGGCAAACATATAATATGTTCCGGCATTAAGCGTTGTTGCAGTAATGTTCTTCCACTCGGATGCTCCGTCAAAACTATTGGTCGAGTTGTAATAATATGTAACTGTCGGATTCTCCGAAGGTGTCGCAGAAAGTGAAGGAGCCGGAATGCTTCCTGTCTGACCGTATGTATAGCCATCCATACTTACCGTAGGCATATCCGTT
>JAZUFW010000082.1:0-2116 GCA_045640905.1 Lachnospiraceae bacterium | reverse complement strand
AATATAATCCTGCTTTTCAAGATATTTCCTTCCCCCATAAACCGGATCTTTATCAAGTTCCAATTTATGTTTATCCGTTATTGCAAAAAGAAGTTCACGACATTCCTTGTCAAACACAGCTTTACGGTTATTTACTTTGCTCCTTTTCTTGTCCGGTTCCGGCAATTGAAAACCCAATTCCTCTAAAGCTTTCTCCTGTCTCGGACACAGAAGCCCGTATTCATCCGGTGCATCAAACACATGCCTCTCATGAATATGAGGTGTTCCTTCATCAACATGAAGTGCCCAGTCTATGATATGAACATGACTTCCGTATCGTTTCTCAAACTCTTCAAAATATTCCGTTGCAATCGTAAACAAAACCTCAGGCGACACTGTTTCTTCCAATTTTCCAATCTGAAGAATTGTTTCTTCAGGGCATGTTTTAGGATTAGTAAGGATATCATCCATCGTACGAATCCTGTCATAATGTCTTGCCTTTTCATGTCTTTCATTCTGTGCTTCAAGATATGGCCCGTAGAAATATTGATAAAATATCTTCTCTATTTCTTCAAAACTTTTTACTTCCGTTCCTTCCAGTCGGGGTTCAAGTTGTTCCCCGCTTCCGACTCTGTAACCTTGAAATCGATCCCAATAAATATTGTTAAGTGCTCTTTCATTATCTATATGCTCGCTATTATCAAGGTCAAATTCACGGTCATTATGCTTGGGGTTATATGCTCCGTTTTTCCCGGAGCGACCATTATGCTTCGTTAATTTCATGCTCTAATTCTTCCTTTCTTCTAAATGATTTTTTCTTTTATCTGTAAAAGAGTTTCCTCTTTTCCGGCCCGCCAAAGGCTCCGCTTAAGGAATTCTGTTACAGATAGTACCCAGTACTAAGTGTCGCAAGCTACACTTAACTGGGCCGGGCATCTGCCCTGGACCTGACAAGGCACTTCGTCCTTGACCAGACACGGCATTTCATCCGTGACCCGATAAGGACTGCCGCCCTTAACCTGCCGAAGGGTTTCACCCTTTCGATTCCTGACCAAAGGCTGTGCCTCTGGACACTGCACCAAACACAACAAATACTTCGCTATCAAAGGGAGCAAAGTATTGTTTGTGTTCGGTGTGATATTCGCCGCTTTATCAAGAAGATCCGACAGGCAACTCTTTTAAGCGCTGTGTCGTTTTCTCATATCTTGGCCGGCTCATATCATTGCCCGACTTCCCCGAAATGGTTACCTCTTGTACGGTCATTCAATTGTTCCTTTGTCTTCCGACAAGAACAATTCTTCCATTTTTAAGGGGCTCATCCCGTATATCCGAAAGGTAGGATTTTTTTACAAAAAGAAAGAATTTCCAACTTCTTGGAAATCCTTATATTGAAAGAAAGAATGATGTGATAAGATATGATTTGAATACATTTAAGGAGTGATTTTGTAATGAAATGTAAATTGACTATTTCTGAAAAACTGAAAGATTTACGAAATGCCAAAGGGCTTAACCTTGAACAATTGGAACAGGAAACGGGTATTTCCAAATCAGCTCTTGGCAGCTATGAATCTAATGATTATAAAGAAATACCACACCCGAACATCATTAAGTTGGCACAGTATTACAACATATCAACCGATTATTTGCTTGGGCTTTCCGATAATGTTACAAATTCCGACGCTGTTCTTTCCGAACTTCATCTTGATGATGCTACCATAGATATTTTAAAAAGTGGAAGCATTAACAATCGGCTTCTGTGTGAGATAATAAAACATCCTGACTTTTGGAAATTCATGAGCGATATGGAGATTTATATAGACAGCATGGCATCAATGCAGATTGATAACCTCAACTCCTTTGTTGCCATTATGCGTACAAAGATACAGTTAAAAAATGAGATTCCCGACTCGGATCATTACATCCAAACTCTCAAAGCTTCTGAAGTTAATGAAAACGACTATTTCAGCCGCTTAATAGGATTTGACATTACTAATATTGCAAAAGATATAAAAGATAAGCATAGCAAAGACAAGGAAACCGGTGATACGATTAATCCTCTTAATGAAGTTATCGATATAGTACAGGAGTATTCTAATGCCACTTCTCCCATGAAAGCTACTCTGACAACATTGAGCAA
>JAZUFW010000081.1:0-90588 GCA_045640905.1 Lachnospiraceae bacterium | reverse complement strand
ATAAAAATTTTACCGCAGCATGTACTCGTTTAATTCTTTTCTGCTGTTGATACCCAGTTTATTGAAAATGCCGGTTATGTGGCTCTTGACGGTATTAACATTCATCTCCATGTAATCAGCTATTTCATTGTTAGTCCAGCCGCGGTTGGCCAGCATGGCGATGGTAAATTCCGTGGTGGTCAGCGTATCTGCCACATTTTCATTCGTTATGGGGTTATGTACCCGGCGCCATCCATAACTAAACTGATAAGTAATCTCGATGATTCTTTCGTAGTAACTCTTCTCACTTTTCTTGAGGCAAATCTCAATAAGCCCCTGCAAAAGGCCGTGGTGCTCTCCTATGGGCTCTAAAAGTTCATCCGCTTTTGCCAGGTCGTAGGCTTTAAGGAAATATTCCTTTCCCTTTTCGACTCGGTTGAGGCTCATGGCATTCATCGCCCCTGACAAATATATAAATATGGTAGGAATCAGATATGTCTCACCCTCAAAGGAAAGCACGGTTTCAACTATTCCCAGACCTTTTTCGTATTCGCCCTTTAAGTATGCCTTGTGGGCCATCAGATAACTTCCAAAAACTCTAAGTCCCGGGGGCAAAAATCTAAGATAATCATTAACGGGTGGCATATCCTTAATATCCAGATGAAGCAGAACATTGCCCGCATTGGCTAACATTATCAAACGCGCCTGTTCGGAAGGGTTCTCCATCTCCTGTCTTTTTGAATTCAAAAGACTATATATGAAATCAAGGCTGGCTCTGGTCTCCTCCTGCCTGTTAAGAGGAAGATTGCTAAAAAGATATAAAAGCCAGGCTGAGGCTTTAACATAAAAGTCATTGTTCTTGATGTACTGCGAAGTAATAGCCACGCTCTGGGCATGTCTGCCGGTGTAATAATAATACTCGGCCAGTGCCATATCCTTCGACACTTTATCCGAAATGGAATCAACAAAATCCCTGATCTCTCCCTTTTTCAGTTGTGAATTCATAAGTAACATAGGAACAAAGTTGGTCATACCTTTATTTTATAACAGAAAAGCCCATTCTTCCATTAAAAATATGGTAGAGATAGCGTAGGTATTGACAATTGTTGACAACACATGCTAAAATGTAGTCAACATAGTAGGCGTATTTTACCCCATGCTGGGATCAGGGAAGATTCTCCGCCAAACGGATTTTGGCGGTACGCATGACATTCACGGAAGAAAGGAGGGGAAGTATGGCATACAATGCAGCTATTGATAATATCTATAATCATTATCTGACCACTTATGCTCCTAAGGGTATCGTCAGCAAGTACGACACTCATAAAAAGAGCGAACTTCGTGGTATTTATAACTCCATGTTGCAACTTAATAAAGATGCTCCCCTGTATATCCTCGATTCCAGTGACGATTCGCGTAAATTTGTTGTGGGATTAAAGGAAAATGCGCGTGAACTTCGAAATACCATTGCCTCATTGGGCGCTTCCGAAGAAGGTCAAAACTTCGCTCGAAAGATTGCTTACTCTACAGATGAGAATATGGCGTCCGTTGAATATATCGGAGATGACGAAGCCGATTCCTCAATCAGCTTTAACATAGAAGTAACACAGTTAGCCAAAGGACAAACCAATTTAGGATACGCACTTCCGTCCGAAAAGGAAGTCGGACTTACGTCCGATACGTATTCTTTTGACCTTAGCATTAACGATTTAAGTTACGAATTCCAGTTTAACATTCGTGAAGGAGACACAAACAAAGACGTCCAGGAACGTTTGGCACGTTTGGTCAACAACGCCGATATCGGTATAGATGCCGATGTTCTTGAAAACGGTAAAGGCTCTTCGGCTTTGCGTCTTTCTTCTGTATCCGAAGGATTGCGTCCCGGAAAAGAATTTGTCTTTACGATTTCGGATAACAGGACATCAAAATCTTCGGGTTCTGTTGAGTATTTTGGTATCGATTATGTTTCAGACAAGCCTTCCAATGCTCATTTCCTCTTAAACGGTGAGGAACGCACGGCATCATCGAACCACTTTACGATAGATAAAAAGTTTGAACTTACATTAAACGGCATTCACGACTTTGAAGGACAGGTTGCCGGTATCGGTGTAAAGACAGACCTGGATTCGATTACCGAAAATGTCAAACAGCTGTTTGAAGGATATAATAAATTCATTAATACGGCATCGACATACAGGCAGGGTCATCCGGCCAGTTCAAAGCTTCTTGGTGAAATGAACAACATCATTTCATATTATAAAGAAGATATGGAAAGGTTAGGTCTTGAAATCGGAGAAAACGGAAACATAACGGTTAATGATAATAGTTTCCAAGCTGCCTTGTCTTCGGATTCCGATTACTCCGAGACTCTCAAGCCGATAAAGAGTTTCTCTTCGGCCATGATGAGAAAAGTTAACCAGATATCATTAAATCCTATGGAGTATGTCGATAAAACGGTAGTAGCCTACAAGAATCCGGGACATAATTTCACCGCCCCGTATGTCAGCTCCAACTACTCAGGTCTCCTGTTCAGCAGTTACTGTTAAAACAAAAGCCCCGCTAATGCGGGGCTTAATTTTTGTCTGCACTCGTTTATCCCAAAAGATTCTTTAATGCATCCATTCCTTCTGTATTAACAGCAGCCTTGTTTGCGTCCTGAATCTGAACATATACTTCTTTTCTGTATACAGGAACATCTTTCGGTGCGGTAATCCCTATCTTTACCTGCTCACCTTTGATTTCGAGAATGGTGATCTCGATATTATTGTTCAAAACCAATGCTTCGTTCTTTTTTCTTGATAACGCTAACATCTTATTCACCACCCTTCTTTGATTTTAAAATTTCATAAATCGGGAACTTAACAAGATACTGTTCACCTTCCAAAATAACCTGGCAGGCCTTTCTTTCTTTGGCGTTAATAACAATAGGTCCGCGAAGGTTAACCGTCATCTTGGTAATATCCGAAGGAACGGTTACCGTAACAAGTACCAAAGTTTCTTCAGGTGAAAGTTCACCGATGGGCTTTAATATTTCATCATCAACCTCAGGGTTGTAATCCGGTGCTACCGTTAAAGGATCCATAACAGGCATCGCAAAAGCAGGCTCCTGCATAGACTGAAGCCAGTGTATTCCGCCAACACCCTTTTCTTCATCATGAATAAGTGCAAAATCCGTAAGATCCGCAAATCCGATTATTCCGGCCGGGAACTTAATGATCTTTTCATCTGCAATATCAATTTCTCCGAAATTTTTAGTAGTTACATTCATAGCTACACTCTCCTATCTGCGCTCCGCGCTGAATATTTATTTACAGTACCCTCCGGTACCGAAGTTCTTAAATGTAATTCATTAATGTCGTCTGCATTATTTTGCTGGTAGCCATCAGCGACGAATCGTATGTCAGCTGTGCCGAAGTAAGGGTAACCGCAACTTCTGCAATATCAACATCTTCATTGTTTGACTGCAGGGTTTTAAAGGTTGTTTCCTGCTCCATCAAACGGTTGGTAATCAGTTCAAGACGTGACATTCTGGTTCCGTTGTCCGTAACGGCTACGTTGGTCGCATCCAGATATCCCTGTGTCTTGGATATCATTTTGCCCAGCATATCATGCATATTTTCTCTCAGATACGAATATGCCTTATCGGCTGCATCGTATTGATCTTTAACGGTATCATATCCCAGTTCGGAAGGTTCCATGGAATCAAGCTTCATCTTGATGGTCTTCCTGATTTCTTCCATATTGCTGAGATCATATAATGCGGATTCCAAGTCATCCATATCTCTGTTCAGATTGTGTGTAAATACTTCGTCTGCCGTGGTATTTATCTCAATCGTCTGATTATATCCTACATCATATTCGATGGTTTGTCTGGTTTTATCTTCATATAATTTGTCCAGATAATCAGTATTATACTCGACAACGGTTCCGTTTTCATCAGTAGACACACATTTAAAATAATGTTCCGGACGAAGGTCGCCGTTCTGCCAGTCTTTCTTGTCATATGTAATTCTGAACTCTACATCATCATTAAAGGCTGCTTCAACGTCTGCATATGCCGCATCCGACATCAGGATTTCACCCGTATCTTCTATCAAAACTGCTACAGAGTCGCCTGCTTTGTTTGCATCGGAAACTGCCTGATATGCAGCATCTTTATCCATCGAAGGTATTGAAGTACCCAGAGGATATGTCGATGTTTTGGTTGTGGCATTGTATGCGGCAAACTCAAGATTATCTCCGACAACAGTATCATATGCCAAACGCAGTCTGTGAATATTTACATTCTCTATATTGGTTTCTATTGCATCATGGCTTCCGTCGGCCATATTGTTTTCGGTTAATCCGCTCAAGTCACTGATAAATGTATGCTCCACCGTATCAAAAGCATCAAGTGTCAACTGCTCGGTGATAGAGTAAGAAGGAATCTTTTCATCCTTGTTAGAAACATCGGAAGCCGTAAACTGCATCGGTGTATTGGTTCTGAAACCCGAAAATACATATCTGCCGGCATAGTCCAAATTACCCGTAGCATAAAATTCCTGTGACAGAGATCTCATATTCGTAACGATGATTTCAATATCATCGGCTTTAAGATCTTTATTTGCTCCCTTGTTGGCATTGGTAGACATATTGGTCAAAATGTCCGTAACCGTACCAAGGCCGTCCGAGGTAACTTTAAGCCACGAATCGGCATCGGGAGAATTCTTCTTATAATATTGTGTCAGTTCGGAAACAGAGCTGCGAAGGCGCAGCGCACGAATAGCAACAACCGGATCATCTGACGGACGTGTCAGTTTTTTCTGTGTTGACATCTGAGTGCTTAATTTATCCTGTAAAATCTTATTCTGATTTATATTATACAGAGAATTATTCTGCATAATTTTATTTGTCATACGCATAAAAGTTCACCTGAATCCTTTCCGGGCTCCGCCCAGAGAAACTTCTTATGCATCCATGCAATGTATACGAGACATCCTTGTCTACTTTATATATATCGACATTTTTCCTAAAATCTTAACCGTATCTATACTCCGGTATTCAAAATTAATTGATCGTAAACCTCTGTCAGAGTCTGAATCATTTTTGAAGCCAGGGTATAAGAATTCTGATACTTGACCAGGTTAACGGCTTCTTCGTCTTCATCGACACCGGAAATGGCCGTACGCTGATTATCAATCGAATTCTTCAAACCTTCGAATGTATTAATGTACATATTTGCATTGCTGGCATTCAAAGCAACATCGGACAGAACCAGTTCGAGCATCTGGTTAGCCGAAGCATTTCTGAAATTGAATTTCTTTTTGTCCGAAAGTATGTCTATTGCTTCCTTAACCTGTCCGCATTCTTCAACACCGAAAGAGCCGTCAGTTCTGCTGCCCAGCAAATCGGCATCTTCCAACATCGCCGTACTGATGCAGACATTTCCGCAGGTCATGAAATAATATCCGTCATAAATGACATCTCCGTCAGGTAATGTATAACCGTAACCGGGATCTGTCTTTTTGAATGTATTAAGCTGATCTTCCGTCAATTCTCCGGCTGCAAGCTTACAGCTGAACAAATTGACACCTGCACTACCGTATGCGTTAGTTCCCTGTTGGAAGGTCTCATTGATTTTACATGTAAACTTACGCAAAAATGCGTTCATCTGCTCCATGTAGTACGGTATTCCCTGGTAAGGAATGGCTTCCTGCGTTTTCGCCTGTGTTCCCGTTGCGGGCCACTTGCCTTCCGCAGCAGCACCCTTTGTATCGTTTATCGTAAAGGTATATTCCGAAGCAGCTTCGTCAAACGACCAGCTGGTAAAGAAATAATTGGCATTGTTTATTACTATTTCTCCGCCTGCCATGGGTTCAGGCAACGTACTTTCATCAAGCGACTTTAAATAATCTTCCGAAACCTTGACCGTAACCTTTTTGTTTGCCTGATCGGTAGCCGAAACGGTACCGACAAAGTTAGCGGTATTATTACCGTCACGCATCTGAACCAAACCCTTAAGTTTGCCGTTCATTGCAGCATTGTTTAAGTTGAATTCGTTTCCGGTATCTGCCCAGGCTATCTTGTACAAGCCTTCGATATCGGTCTGATTGATTTTTTCGGTATTGGTACGTGCCACGCACGAAAGAGTACTGAAATCATTACCGTCAAGGAGAATCTGTCCTCCGGCAATCTTTACAACATATCTTGAACCGCCGGTTTCTCTGGTCGGGTCGTTGGAATCATATATCGGCGTTTCTTCAACGGTAACATCAATATATTCCGAAAGACGGTCAACCATTAAATCTCTTTGGTCTCTCAAATCATTGGCCGTTCCCGCAGAAATTTCAATAACATTAATCTGCTTATTTAATGTGGCAATCTGCTCCGAAATGGAATTAATCTGGTCAACACACTGTTTGATTTCCAAATTTACATCCTTTTGGAGTTCCTGCAGATTTCCGTAAAGGCTGTTAAAGTAATCGGTAAAAGCTTCGGCAGAAGCTACAAACTGAGCCTTTGTGGATGTCGAACTGGCATTGGTGGTTATTGACTGCAGGCAGTTTGACATCTTATTAAAAATGGTAACAAATCCGGTATCTCCGTCATCGTCAAAATAGTCTTCTATGGTCTTCATGTAGTATGACTTTGCTTCATACTGTCCGTAATTGGCATTATTGTTCCAATATTTTACATCATAGAAACTGTCTCTGATTCTTTCGATGGCTATGGTCTCAACACCTGCACCCGCACAACCGTATGTTGTGAACGTACGCAGTGCATCAGCAGCCTGTGAATCTACCTGCTGACGCGAATAGCCTTCTGTCTGAACATTTGAGATATTGTTTGCAGTTGTATTCAATGCGGCATTGGAATTACGAAGTCCCGAGCCTGCAATATTTAGTCCGAAAAATTGTGAAGGCATATTTTCCCTCCTTACGTTCCCAGAGTCATAATCAAATGCTCTATCATCTCACTCATTGCATTGATATAACGGCTGGATGCATTAAACGCATTCTGGAACATTATCATGTTGCTCAATTCTTCATCGGTCGATACTCCGACGATTTCTTCTCTGGCGCTTCTGATGTTCGAAACCGTTACCGTCTGGCTTTCCGATATCCCTCTCATGACATATCCTGTGTTTGATACCTGAGATATCAGATTATTGTAATAATTCATCAACGAAGTTTTGGTCTGAACTTCGGGATTTAATGTATGTGTTTCTTTTGTAAATATTTCTTTTAAATTGTCTGCCGTATTCTGATCGATGATTCCGTCAGGTCTGATGAATCCCAAAAGAGACGGTGCCTGCTTAATCTGATCGTTAATGATAATATTCTTTGTCGTATAGCCGTCGGGCGGATTGGACAAAAGGAATATCTGCAACGGGTCACCGTTTTCATCTCTCATATATTTTGAATTGGGGTAAGGCCCCGCAGCGTTTGCGCCGTCTTCGAGAACTTTATTGATTTCTGATGTAACATCATGCACCAATTGATCGAATTCGGCCATTATATTCATGGCAACCGAATCGGAAATTTTCGAATAAGTTGTTTCATCCGCCAGATCAACGTACGTTGCTCTGTGGTCTCCTCTGGCTACCAAATCCGATTTGAGGGAACCCATATCGGTATTCAGTTCCGTAGCAATTTTCTGAGATAAATCAAATACATGAGCGCCCTCGATGCTGACCAAATCTCCTGCGGCATTATATTCGGCCAGTCGCTTCCAATACGGAGTGTAAAATCCCGTAGTCGGCTCTGTATATACTTCCATATGATTAACGGATCCTACTGTTACGAAATCGACGCCTTCGAGCTGCACAATATAGTTTCCGTTGATATCCGTATCAACACTTATCTTTGCATATTTAGATAAATTATCTATTAATTCATTACGTTCATCTCTTAAGTCGTTGGCATGTTCAACCTGACCGGATTCGATTCTCAGGATGCTTTCATTTAGTTCCATTATTCTGTCACCGATTTTGTTAATATCGATAACTGCCTGAGACACGTCGTAATTCAGGTCATCCTGATAGTCGGACAAGTTCTGGTATACAGCTTCCGAACGGGTTAAAAACTCGCTGCATCTTTGTACGAACACACCCTGATTAACGGAATTGGCCGGGTCTTTATCCAACTCCTGAATAGAAACCCACAAATTTTCAAGGGTTTCTGCAAATGCTTCGCCGTCAAGCTCCTGGAATATTTCTTCCACTTCTTCGATGGCGTCGCACGAAACATTGTAAAAGCCTTCTCTGGCTGATTCTTTTCTGTAGGATTTGTCTAAGAAATAATCGCGAACCTGTTTTACTTCAGCATAAGAAACACCAAGACCGATTTGCTGATATGAAACCGCAGAACCGGTCTTGGACAATGTATTATAAGTACGTGTTACCTGGGTAGACTGTTGTCTGGTGTACCCCACGGTATCCACGTTAACCATATTATGCGCTGTCGTATTTAAAGCGTTTTGTGATGTTTGCAGGCCACTGGTGCCCACATATAAACCACCGAATAATGACATAACGATTCCTTCTTAACTAACACAAGACGATTACTGCTTAGCATCAAATCCTGCTCTGTCAACGCCCATCTGCATTCCCGCATTATAGGCGCCTCTGTTGTAATTGGCAGTTTCCGGTGCTGTCTTCATTGCCTGAATCATGTTTAGATTAAAATTAACCATTTCCATGGCCTCGTTAATCAATTCACGATTCTGTTCATTCGCGGATTTAACCGCGCGTACGGTGCTTTTCAATTTGTCATGCACCGCAGACAACTTCTGTTGCTCATCGGGTCTTTTATTCAGCATTTCGACCAGATCCTTGAGCTTTAGCGTTTTAACATCCTTGTTAATTACATTCGCTATGTCGGCAAAAACCTCTTGTCTTTTGACTTCGATACGGTTTATTTTTCCGACAACGATTTGTTCCTCGTCCGTGAGGCGTGCTAATTCTTCCAAGTCACCCGATACAATTATCGGAGTTTTTTCAAGGGACAGCTTGAGCAAGTTTTCGTACTCTTGACTTTCATTATTCAATAAATCAATCAAGTTTTCCATCAAACTTGCCATCAAGCTACCTCATCTCTTCGTACTTGGCGAATAATTTGTCAGCGAAACTTGAATTGTCAACGCTGTAGGTTCCTGCCTGAACCTTTTCTCTGATTGGAGCGACAACATCTTCACGGATATCAGGAGCCTGTGAAACCGCAGTTTTGGCTGTCTGAATATCTTTACCTACGCTGGAAATCTGCAACTGATCAGCGAAACCGGTTTTAGCCGTCTGCTTCGTAGCTGTAGTTTTCTTGGTATTGTAAAGCTGCTGTACCTGTGTGTAAGCTTCAATACGCATAATCTTCCCTCCTTGGAAACAGGATATTCCCCTTTTATTTGGTTTCTTGCTATATTTATCGGTTTTATTTTAAATTACTTAATACCAAAAAGGGAAAAAAGTATTTTTTATGCTAATCGAGTAGGTAAAATCCTACTCGATTGATTAACAATCGCCGAATGCGCATTCATGCAAGCATGACGCGCACTCGGCTCATTGTCATAACATGAAAAAGCGGGCAGAAAGCCGCACGCTTCCTGCCCGCTCGAATTTATTCCGTTTTAGCTCCCAGGGTAACATTTACAACCTTGGGTTTATATCCTGTAGGTGAGCCCTGCATGATGGTGATCTGAACCGTGGTACCCACTTCGTAGTACGCAAGCTCCTTCTTCAATTCCTCCATGGATTCAACATCCTCATCATTTATAGCTACGATGATATCTCCCTTTACAAGTCCTGCCTTGTCGGCTCCTTCATTCGGAGAAACGGATGAAATGTAAACACCCATCGGCATTCCGTATACTTCGGAATATTCCTTTTCCACACTGACACCGGTTATTCCCAAATATCCCTGTTTTGATTCGGAAACCTTGAGTCTGGTTTCTTTTGACATCAGCTCTTCAATAATAGGTTTGGCATCTGAAATCGGAATGGCATATCCCATACCTTCAACGGAGCTAACAACTATTTTAATCGAATTAATTCCTATTACTTCGCCACGCATGTTAAGCAATGCGCCGCCGGAATTACCATGGTTAATGGCAGCATCGGTTTGAATGTATTCATATCCTTCATCCTGCGGCATACCTGTTTCCGGGTCCACTGCTCCTTCCAGCGTTCTGTTAAGAGCACTTACAACACCGGTAGTAACTGATTGTCCGTATCCCAGGGAATTACCTATGGCAATAACGCTTTCACCGACAGTCAGAGCATCGGAATCACCCATAACGGCTATTGCGATTTCATCCTTTGTATTTGCATCTATATCAGATATAAGGACCGATATAACTGCCAAATCTCTGTCGGCATCGGTTCCCTTAATCTGTCCGGGTGCCTGAGTATCGTCCATAAAGGTAACGGTCAATTCTTCGGCACTTTCCACTACGTGATAATTGGTAGCAATCAACAATTCATTGTCATTACTTCCCACTATGATTCCTGAGCCTGCAGCCTCAACTTCCTGCGAATAGGTCTGGCCAAAATATGACATTCTTGTCACATATTTATTATTTACCGCAACTACCGAAGGCATTACGGCTTTGACTACTTCCGTAACATCATTTGCTACCGAACCGCTCTGAATTTCCGTTTGAGGAATATCCGCAGCAGTAATCTGATTGTCGGATGCTTCGGCATTTTCGGACGAAGCGTTGCTGTCCGAAGGAGGCATATCCGGAACTCCCTCACCGGGAGCAAAATCAGGAGCTGCATTTCCTCCGGGTATGACATTTTCTATGATGCGCTTGGGATTAAAAGAAAAATCAACCTTATTTTTTATAAAGTTGCTTCCCCAGGTAACTGTCAAAAATCCCAGTCCGGCAAAAACACCTACGCAAAGTCCCACAACCATTCCTACCAGTATTTTCTTTCCCGTTCCGGAACTTTTCTTATTGTTTACCGGATATTGAGGATTAATATCCCTGTTGGGAACATTTCCGTATACATTGCCATACGGAGTGGTATTCACAGGATTGACATTCCCGGGATTGGCATTGGTCGATGCGGCATTTCCCTGATTATATTCATTAGTATAATTTTCCATAACTTTTCCTCCTTAAAGCACTTGATAAGTAGGAGTATAAAATCAGTTTGTGTCCATTTTGTGAAAAAACCATGTTCAATTTGTGTTATTTAAAATATGACGGTGTCATGGACAGTTTCCGTACCAACTTAAGGGGTAGTTTTTTATAGCGTTTGCCCAGGAAGTATCCTATATACTTGCATCCGCTGTGATATACGAGCTTAATAACCAGATGGGGCATCAGCTTTTTGCATAAATATTTGGCTTCGGACTTAACCATCCTGATTCCTTCACTTTCGGATTTTACATCTCCGAAAACATCAGGATTGTCACATTGAGATACTCCCAAGTCAAAATTACGTTTCAAATACTGGATTCCCGTATAGTTATGCGAGTGCATTACCACTGCCTTCGGTTCATAGGCTATCAAATACCCGGCATCAATCATTTTTCTTTCATAAATCATGTCTTCGTTGAAAATGGTATGATTAATAAACCCGCCCAGTTCATCAAAAACACTTCGTCTGTACATACAACAAACATTTGAAGCATAAAAAGCCTTAATTCCCATGCTTTCGATATCGTCTTTGCCCTTAATGACCTTGGTGTCGGGATAATTATAGGCTCTCGCATATTTTTCAATCATATTACAGCGCTTATGCGGAATCTGTCTTGCATAGGCCGTTCCTATTTGGGGATTATCGAAATTATCAAGCAGTTTTTCGATTAAAAACTCATCCTTCGGAACTGCATCACACGTCATCAGCAGGAAAAAATCCGTATTGGAATACGACACTCCGAGATTACGCGTCTTTCCGTGATCAAACTCTTCCTTCGTAATATGATGTAGTTCGATGAACGGATATTTCGACAAAATATCAAATGGGCCCAAAAATTCGTCAAAATACTCTTTAACCGTATTTATCAAAATAACTTTTTGCGGCTTAACCGTCTGTCTGTCCAGATAGTAAAGCAGTGACAACAGATATTCATTTGGTTTGTACACAGGTACAATTACATCAACATTTGCTTTCATAATCCTCTGTTTTCGTTTCGAGAGTGAAACGTCTGCGCCACGCGCACTTAAAATAAAAAGGGCCCAAATCAGGCCCTTTCATGTTTTAGAAGTATGGTGAACATTCATTAAATATCGCTTCGGAATATGACTTAACGGCAGATGAAGGCTCATATGCATCATCGTCAAACAGGAATTTGTGAAGCCAGATAACGTTATCGTACAAATTAACGGGTATTACACAGGCTCCCTTCTTTCCGATTGTTCCCGTAGCTCTCATGCTTTCTTCGGGGAAACCGGCCTGATCAACTATTTCGTACTTATCTACCTTTCCGAGCAATTCAACTATTTCAGACAGATCAAGGGAAGTATAAACTTCATCGAATACGGATTCGGCGATGGCTCCCAACTTGGTAGGATTCTTCTTGGCCACATCCGCTATAGCCATAATAACTTCTCGCTGACGTTCGGCACGCTTAAAGTCATCACCCTTTGTATATCTGATACGGCAATATGCTGTTGCCTGCAAACCGGTAAGCAACTGATATCCCGTATTTTCAACCGGTACATACGGTCTCTTCAAATCCTCGGACATACACAGATTGTAGTTGTTAAGGTGGGAAATCTCTGCTTCATCAACATCGATATACACACCGCCCAGCGCATCGATAGTATCTGCCAGTCCTGAGAATCCTACCGTAACGAAGTCTGTTATATTCAAATCCAAATTCATATTAAGCATATTAATGGCCTGCATCGGTCCGCCCTTTGCATAAGCTGCATTACACTTATTGTATGAATCATTACTCAGGTTAAGGAATGTATCACGATATACCGAAACCAATTTACAATCACCGGTATCAAGGTTGATTGATGCTATCATGATAGTATCGGATCTGGTATTCTTCGTTAATGCTCCTTCCGTGGAGTCAACTCCGAACAAAGCTATGTTTCTGTATCCCGAAAGGGAACTTTCTTCATCTCCTTCGGAAGATTTGGAAACAGTTTCCATCTTTTCCTTTACTTCCGCATTGATAATAATATCTTCCTCGGGCAAGTTCATTTTTCCGGATTTGGTTGTATTTAAAACAAAGTAAAGCGCTACTCCCAACGCCAGCAAAACCAAAACCTCAAATACTATCAATATAACCTTTCCTGCTCCTCCCTTTTTCTTGGGCGGACGTCCGTTCGGATTGGGACGGCCATATCCTTGATTGGGATTCATGGGACGCTGAGGGGCATTACCTCTCTGAGGCGGTCTCTGCGGCGGTCTTTGCTGTGGTCTCTGTGCATTGGGGTGTGGCTGCGGTCTGCCCGCGGGATACCCATTTGCACGTCTATCTTCATTACTCATATTCGTTACCTCACACTATATGTTGTTTCAAAATTTATAAACATACACAACATAGTATTTTTACATAAAAAAAACCTTTCGTCAAGTTTGCACCCGACGAAAGGTCTGTCTGTACATATTAGTAAGCGTTTTTGTTAACAAATCCTTTGAATACTGTCATAAACATTATCTTTATATCAAAGGTAAAACTCCAGTTCTCTATATAATACAAATCATATTCGACTCTTTTTCTAATTGATGTATCGCCTCGGTAGCCGTTTACCTGTGCCCAGCCCGTCAAACCGGGACGAACCTGGTGCTTAACCATGTATCGAGGAATCTCTTCTTTAAATTTATCAACAAACTGAGGTCTTTCCGGTCGGGGTCCCACCAAAGACATTTCACCCAGCAGAATGTTAAATAACTGCGGCAATTCATCGATGGAGGTCTTTCTGATAAATTTCCCGATAGGAGTTACACGGGGATCATCCTTGGTCGTCCAGCCCTTTTCCTCATCCTGACTCTTTTGAATCCGCATACTGCGGAATTTGAACATCATAAAGGGTTTATTATGCAATCCTATTCTTTCCTGCTTAAAAATGACAGGGCCTTCCGATGAAAGCTTAATGATTATGGCTACCACCAGCATAATCGGAGACGAAATAATAATTCCGATTAAGGAGCCCAAAATATCAACCGTCCTCTTTAAGAACAGATTAATCACATTATTAAGCGGAACATATCTGATATTGATTACCGGAAGTCCCACTACATCTTCGGTATAGGGATGCGACGGAACGAGTGAAGTATAATCCGGAATGAACTTGGTGTGAACACCGCTCTTTTCACAAATATCAACAATTCCTTCGAGTTTCTCGTAATCCTTCAGCGCCAGAGTAATGGCTATCTCGTCCAGTTTGTTTTCAGGCAGAATGTACTTGATATTATCAATACTTCCTACTACTTTAACACCCTTATAAACAGTGCCTCTCGGAACAGTATCATCCAAAATACCGCGAACAACATACCCCCACTGAGGGTTCTGATTAATTCTGGTAATATACTCCTCGGCTGCCGTAGAATATCCGATCAGCAATACATATTTAAGGTTGTATCCCTTCTTTCTGAAAGAACGCAAAAACTTACGAACAAAGAATCTAACCAAAGATGTCAAAATAGTATTGATAAGATAAAAAGAAATAAGCATGAATCTGGAGATATCATACTGTTCAAACAAATACAAAATCATCATGAACAATACTATTCCGACCGTATTTGCTTTAAAGATTCCGAATATTTCCTTTCCGAGACCCGTAGCACGCTTCGGTGCATATGTTCCGAACATGTAGTACAAAATTGCATACATCGGAACCAGATAATACAAAACGCGAAAATACGTCTGCATATCAAGGGCACCGGCATGTACATCCATAGTCGACAGGCCGGTGGCAAATTTTAAATACCACGATAAAAGATACGATATAATTACTATAACCGCATCCAAAACAACGTGGAGTCTGTTAAACAATTTCTGATTATCTTTAATCATATATTCTCCGGATTAAAAAAATCTCTTAAATGAATAATAAATCAGCATCACTTCAATGGCAATATATGTCGAAAGGTGCGAATTCGAATATTTCACTTTGTGTTTTCTGCCTTCTTCGGAAAACGAAAGTTTCATACCTTCGAAAAGGCCTTTGACATATGTTTTTCCCAATTTTTTATTATAAAAGAAAATCGTTTTGATTACAAAGCCGATTAAAATAAGCGGCAAATTGAATATAAACTGAATAATCGGAATATTCTTATATATGAGGTATACACTGTTTCTTGAAGAATAAGTAACCTTGAATTCATTGTAACGCGAGCCCGAAGCGCCGCTTCCCGCATGGTAAACCAGGCTGTCAAGGCACACGTAATTCAAATACCCGAATATACGGGCGCGATATCCGATATCCACATCCTCGAGGTAGCAAAAATGATTTTCATCAAAGAGTCCTATCTCATCGAATACCTTTTTTCTGTATAAGGCAGCGCCTCCGCAGGCACTGAAAATGCTCTTTACTCCGAAATAATCCTTTGAAGGTTTATCTTTTCCGTATGAATATGCCCAGCCGAGGGCGCAATAAAAATCTCCGGCACTGTCTATCAATTCCGGGTTGGACATCTGTACCATTTTAGCCTGGACAGAAAATATCTTTTTATGGCTGTCCATCTGTTTTTCAAGAAGTTCAATGGCATCCGGACTTATGGTAGTATCATTGTTCAAAAGCATTACGTATTCCGTCTTTGACTCGGTTATTCCCGCATTTACCGCATGGCAGAACCCGGTATTTTTCGAAAACTCAATAAGCGTAACTTCCGGAAATTCCTTTTTCACCATTTCCCTGCTGCCGTCACTCGAGCCGTTATCAACCACCAGGATGTCACACTTTACGGTCGATTCTAATACGCTTCGTATGCAGGCTTCCAGATACCCTATTCCGTTGTAATTTGGGATGACAACTGTCGTTTTAGCCATTTACTATCCTTTACGATTTTTCCGGGGTCATAGACAAAAACAAACCCTCTCTGTCTCATAATATCACACAATTTGAAGCTGATAGCACAATAATCCGGATTATCTCCCGCTTCACTCAAAAGTTCCTGATACACTACCGCGGCTTCATAATTCAGCTTAGCTCCCTTAACGCTGATATACGGAACTGTCATGGCACAATGGGCTCTGTGCATCAATCCTCCGGAATAATGTCTGTTCAAGCCCTCAAACAGCAGTTCCTTTTTCTCGTTATACGCTCCGTCGCAAACATTGCCGTGTCTGTCTGTCACCCTGTATCCCACTCCGCACACATCTTTTCGCTGAGAAAAGATGTCAGGTACATAAGTAACATTATAAAATCCGAAATGTTCGGATTCACTAACCGAAGCATCCATGTCTTCGCGCTTCAAAAAGTCTTCGATGGCACGTTTACCCGCATCATACGCATATTGCTTTGAAGAAGGATTCTTCGAGGTGGAATTATCATGGCTCCGCCAGTGATAGAGTACCCTCGGAATATGCACTATATATTCTTCGAACGAGCGTCCGTAAGTGCGAATCAGTTCGGACACTCCGCGCAAAATCAAATCATAATCCTGAGCTCCATCAAATTCGCATCTGAATTTGAGTTTGGAAATCAGTTCTTTTTTCATTACCAGAAAATGGCAAATATAATTATTCGAAAGTAATAAATCCAAATTGAAATCCGGCTTTATATTGGGAGCGAAAAATTGCTTTGTCTCGCTTTCGAACTTATCCTCGTCGGAGTATAAAACAAGCGGAGATTTACCCTGCTTTTCCGATTTTTCAATGCTTTGAGCCATATTGTATAAAGCATCTATCGAAAGGACGTCATCATGGTCTAAAAGTCCCACATAGTCTCCCTCGCAAAACTCCAGTCCTTCGTTCGAGTTTTTCGAAATACCGCCGTTTTCGCTCAATTTGATATATCGAATACGCTTATCGTCGTATGTATCAATCACTTTTTTAACACAGTCGGTCGACGATGCATCCGCAATAACAAGTTCCCATCTTCCGTACGTCTGGCTGATTACCGATTCCACCAATTCCGTTAAAAAGTACTCCGGTGTTTCGTAGGTCGGAACCAATATACTGAAGCGTGTCTTCAGATTCAAAATACCCGCAACCTGCTCCAAACGCTCTTCTTCATCGATACCCTGATAGCGATAAACCTTTTTATTGTCGGCCAATCGTTCTTTTATGGCGTAAAACGTCTTTACAGGTCCGTTTCGCTTTATGTAGTTCAAAGTGGATAATACAAAACTCATATATTAAAAGCGGGTCCAAAGACCCGCCCTTTCATTTTACAATAATGATTTAACTGCCTCTGTCAGAATAGAAACCTTGTTTTCGGAATCTTCCAAAGAATTTCCTTTAACACCCATATAGAATTTGATCTTCGGTTCTGTTCCGGAAGGACGGGCACAGCACCATGCATCATCGGTCAAATCAAAATACAATACGTTTGAAGTGGGCAGTCCTGTTTTTCCTTCGGCGCCGGTATCATAGTTATCTGTCTTGTCAGTCTTGTAATCTCTGAATTCCTTTACCTTCCAAGGTCCGAACTCCTTAGGCGGATTGGCACGAAGAGTATCCATTATTTCCTGAATCTTTGAAGCTCCGTCGAGTCCTTTTAAAGTAATGGTATACTGTGTTTCTTTGAAATATCCGTACTTCTCGTACAAATTGATCATCTGATCCCACAAGGTAATGTTGTTCTTTTTGTAGAAAGCAGCTGCTTCACAAAGACACATTACTGCTACTACGGCGTCCTTATCTCTGGCATGAGTTCCGGCCAGGCATCCGTAAGATTCTTCGAGACCGAACACATAATTGTAAGTACCCTTCTGCTCGAATATCTTTATCTGTTCTCCAATGTACTTAAATCCCGTCAAAACCTCTATATATTTGAGGTTGTAATCAGCCGCTATGGTCTTTGCCATGTTGGTGGTTACTATGGTCGTAACAAGAGCGGGATTCTCAGGCATTAATGCGTTCTTTGTTCTTTCTCTTAAAATATATTCGGCAATAATCATACCGGACATGTTACCGGTAAACGGCATATATTCTCCGGTCTTTGTATCGAGTGCATATATTCCCAGTCTGTCGGCATCGGGGTCGGTAGCCAATATAATATCGGCATTCTTTTCCTTAGCCAGTTTCAATGCCAAAGTAAAGGCTTTGGGATCTTCGGGATTGGGATAATCCAAAGTAGTAAAGTCGGGATCCGGCAATTCCTGCTCGGGAACAACAAATACATTCTTAAATCCCAATTCCTTGAGGATTCTTCTGACGGGAACGTTTCCGGTTCCATGGAAGGGCGAATAAACTATCTTTATATCGTCAGCCATTTCCTCTATTACTTCAGGATGAATAATCTGCTTTTTAAGTTCAACCATGTATCTGTCATCGATTTCTTTGCCGATGACGATGTAAAGGCCCTTTGCTTTTGCCTCTTCAAGAGACATGGTCTTGGGTGTGGTAATATCCGTTATTGCCTTTACCTCGTTAATGATATCAACATCATAAGGAGGAGTAACCTGTGCTCCGTCTGCCCAGTACACCTTGTATCCGTTATACTCGGGAGGATTATGCGATGCCGTAACAACTATTCCTGCCGTACATCCCAACTCACGTAATGCAAAGCTAAGCTCCGGTGTAGGACGAAGTGCATCAAACACATACGCTTTGATTCCGTTGGCATTGAGGCACAATGCAGCCACATCGGCAAACTCGGGACTCATTCTTCTCGAATCGTAGGCAATGGCAACACCTTTGTCAGCAGTATTCTGCTTCAAAATGTAATTGGCCAGTCCCTGCGTAGCCTTTCTGACGGTATATACATTCATTCTGTTTAATCCGGCACCTATTACGCCTCTTAATCCGCCGGTTCCGAATTCAAGTTCTCTATAAAAACGATCCTCGATTTCTTTTTCATCAGAAGCTATTTTCTTAAGTTCATCCTTTGTAGCATCATCAAAATATGGATTCTCAAGCCAAAATTCATACTGTTCTTTGTAAGTCATAATCAGACCTCCGTTTTAATTTATCCGGCAACAGTGCCATTTTCATGTTCCGAAACAGCCTGTGCGGTTCAAAAATACTCAAGTTGTAACTGTTTAAATATATCATATTTTACTCAAAAAATCATTCTGTCGTTTTAAGTGCGAAGTCGCTTCGATCCAATGAAAAATTGGGATTATAATACGGATCTCCTTTTGACAGTACCTCAGCCCACTTTGTTCTGAAGTATTCGGATTCTTTATTATATCTGTCGGCATTTAGTCCAACCATATCCGAGCCTCTCGAAGCCGATTCGTAATGATACAGTTCGGCAAAAGGAGTGAATACATTGAGGTATCCTTTGTTTCTCGCTTTTAAGCAAAAATCAACATCGTTGAGCGAGATGGCAAAGTCTTCACCCAATCCGCCGAGTTCATCATATATCGATTTTTTAACCAAAAGACATGCACCCGTTACCGCAGATACATCCTGTGCATAACAGAGTCTGCCCATATATCCCAGATTCTCGCGATGCTGCATATAATGGCTGTGCCCTGCAGTTCTGTGCGCACCCAATGCCAAAACAACACCGGCATGCTGTATGGTTTTATTCGGATAATACAGCTTGGCACCTACACAGGCCACATCGTCTCTTTGTGCATACATCAGCAGCTCTTCGAGCCAGTTAACGGTTATTACTTCCGTGTCATTATTCAATAAAAGAATATATTCACCGGAAGCTTGCGATGCACCGAAGTTATTCACCTTTGAATAATTAAAGGATTCATCCTCGGCAGAAGCATACGTAACGACCTTAATCTTGGGGTTTGATTCCAATTGTTTATAGTAATCAAACGTAGTCTTTTGCGTACTGTTGTTTTCAACCACAATTATTTCGTAATTATCATATGTGGACTTTTCAAGTATGGAATTGACACATCTTTTCAGATCATCAATGTGATCCTTATTGGGAATCACTATGGATATCTTCGGAGTTCCCATAATCTCATAGCGAATCTTGAATATGGTTTCGAAAGCTCTCGTTGATGTAATCTTGAAATGATCGTAGCCATGTCGTCTTAAGTGGTCGGCAACAGCTCCTTTGGCTGCTTCGATGGCATAGGGCTTTGCATCAATATTGGAGGCAACCGAGCCTTCGTGGCATCTCCAGTAATACATCAGTCTGGGAACATGAACTATATGCTGTGCTTTATCGGTCAGACGCAAAATCATGTCATGGTCCTGGCTACCGTCAAATTGAGATCTGAACAGCTCATCTCCTTCAAGGAGCGTCCTCTTAAACACCCTGAAATGACAAATATAATTGTTTGCCCTCAGATTATCGATGGCATAATCCGGTTTGAAATGCATGGTCAGCATCTTATTTATGTCTCCGGATTTGAACGTGGTTTCATCACAATATATATAGTCGGCATTCTGTTCGTTGATTGCCTTTACATATTCATACAAAACCGAAGGATGCAAAATATCATCATGATCGAACAAACCTATATACTCGCCTGTAGCCAATTCGAGACATTGGTTAGTATTCCCCGAGATTCCTTCGTTGCGGGTTAACTTTTTGTAGACTATGCGGCCGTCATTATATTTATGAATATAGTCGTCCACTATGGTCTTTACATACGAATGAGCTTCATCCGATCCGTCAGCCAGACACAATTCCCAATTGGCATACGTCTGATAAACTACCGAATCAATCATTTCCTTAAGAAATTGTTCCGGTGTATTGTAAAGCGGCACCAAGATACTTATTTTTACCGGGTTTTCAAAAACCGTTTCGCTCTCTGCTTTTCTTCTTTCCTCATTCGGGAAACTCAAAGTACCGAAGGCTGCCATGGCTTTCTTTTCATTCTTTTTATATTCGATTTTATGCGCTATGCCCTTTATCGAACCGCAGTTTTTGATTCGTCTGCCCTGGCGAATCGCAAAATGCATGCACTTTCTTAACGGTGCGGAAGCTTTCCATACCGGATTGGTCTTGATGCGCTTAAGTTGAAAATCCAAATCATCCACCTTTGCCTCAAGCTCCGCAACACGTCCTGCCAAATCGGCATTTCTCAAATGTTCTTTTTCATATTCCTTTTCGTAATCCATACCTATCTCCCAAAATGGTTTACATTGAGTGTCCAGTTACTGTAATTATACAATCTTAACGACGAAGTTTTGTCTTTGACATAAAGACCGAATCTGTACTTCCCTTCCGGTAAAGAATCAGCCGTAATTTTAGCAGTGAATCCTGTTAAATCTACATTTAGCTGATCGGAAAGGTTGGCTTTGATGTCCGGTCTGTAATGGGATTGCGTTTCTATGCCGAAAATGGCCTTCGTCTCAGTGTTTTCAAGGAAAAGCGTCTTTTCAAAACACGCGTTATCTGAACCGATTACAAAGGCATATCCTTGGAAATAATACCCCAAATCCGTATCTTTCGGTTCAGTGTGACCATCCGTGACGTTCACTCCGTATTTCCACTTGTATATATCCATTGCAGACTCCATTCCGAGCCTTACGCATTTATCATAACGCGCGTTACTAATTAGTTTTTTGATATCCTTTACACGTGAAAACCGGCCGTCCAGCTTGACTTCGTAATGATATTTGGGGGCATACTCACACTCCCACATATCGGTAGTCAGATTTACATTATAAAAAGGATCTTTACCGTAAAGATTAGTATGCTTCAGATACAAATAATCCTTTTCGGCATTTAATCGAAGCAGTTTTTCTTCGGATTCCGAATCATTTCCTCTGCTTAGCGATTCATGGTGATACAAAATGGTGTCGCATCTGACCGTATTGTAATATCCGTGCTCAAAAACTTTGAAGCACAAATCCACATCATTGAATGCAACCGCCAGCTTTTCATCAAAACCGCCGACTTCTTCAAAAACGGATTTACTTATCAAAAGACACGCCCCGGTTACCCCTATGACATTTTGACAAAATCTGTTCTTTCCGAAATATATATCTTCTTCATCCGACATAAACTGAATTTTATGTGCGGGTCCTATTCTCAGGTTGGTAATTCCGGCATGCTGTATTTTAGAAGATTCAGGGTATAAAAGTTTTGCTCCCACACATCCGGTATAATCCTGTGTCGCTATGAGCATCAGCTTCTTAAGCCAGTCGCTTTCGACTATCTCCATATCGTCATTTAAAAACAGCAGATAATCTCCCGTTGAATTCTTGGCCCCAAGATTACACATATACGAAAAATTAAAGTCTCTCTTTTCATATATATATTTGGCATTATCAAAATTCAAAATATCGGAAACAAGTTTTTTGTTTTCGTCCGAGCTTCCGTTATCAACTACGACAAACTCGACTTTTGACAAAATCTCTTTGTCCGTAACCTTTAAAAACGAATCTATACAGCGCCCCAGGACCTCCGGATGATCCTTTGAAGGTATTACCACCGAAATTTTGTCAAAAGAACAGTTCTCGGAAATGGGTACATTCAGTTTCATCGATTTAACATCTTCGTACCCCGAAGTTTTCGTATGATACAAAACCGATGGAATATGTCCCACAATCGGATCATACTCTCCGTCTTCAGAAAAAGTAATCTTTGAAAAAGCATTATGGGCCAAAAGAATACGATATAGATAAGTATACAAATCTTCGTCCGCCATCGGCGGCATTTCCTTAATTACAGCGGATTTAAGTGCAATCATGCTTCCAAAATAACAGAAAGAT
Source organism: Lachnospiraceae bacterium (assembly GCA_045640905.1). Lineage (GTDB taxonomy): Bacteria > Bacillota > Clostridia > Lachnospirales > Lachnospiraceae > JAILLW01. Next base: position 67,921 of record JAZUFW010000081.1, on the reverse strand, counting down.
TTGAACGTATCGGGCGCCCAATCGCTTTTATACCAGGGTAAAGACCTGTATCCATCATCATTTACCACGTCTTCATCTGAGTAAATCATGATTAAATTTTTGTTTTTTGCGAATTTTGAATATATTCTTTCGAAACATTTTTCAGAGAACGTTCCATCGGAAATGGTAAAAATAACAGCATCTATTGAATTTTTGCTGTTTTTGAGCATCTCAGCCGCTTGTGGCAGGTAATCATGCGGATATACCACATATTGTGTTTTACAATTTATTTCTTCAAATTCACCAAAAACTTCAATCAATTTACATAATTTAAGTGATTTTGCAAGTTCACTGTCATTTTGTGATGAACATCCGTCAAATAACATTGCATTCGAATCATTTGTCAGACTCTTTTCTCTGTGTGACAAATTTGAGAGGTCAGTTTCCTCCTGTTTTTCAACCATTCTGACCCAGGCATTGTAATCCAAATTTTTGGACTTTACCTCTTTTTTATATTGATTTGTGGCATTAGCAACCGCGAGTTTTTTAACGGTTCTTTTAATTCCTGTCATCAATTATTTGCTCCAAAAAAAATTAAAGTTAAAATAATTTCTTTATCGAATCTGCAATGTCCCCTGCCGCTTCACTTGATAATGAGATAACTTCCATATCAACATGAAGAACATTTTCACCCCTGATTAAAGCATCATTTAGCAGGATATTTATGTTAGGATCGTTTGTGGCAAATACATAACTGTTGTTCTTTACGCATTTTCCGTTTGTTACGATGTTTTTCTTGTGATTTAAGTAGTTTTCGCCGTTAATAACCAGTTCTTTTATTCTCACTAAGCAGCTATTATCGGCCGGATCGATTCTCAAAGCCTTGATATTTCCGTCAAAGGAAATATCCGTGCTTATGGTATTTTCATTCACGTATACATCCGGAATATAATACGATGTATCCTCGCTGTACCCCATTCCCGAATCGGGATATATTTGAATTCTGTCTTTCAGTATATCCTTGCTCTTTTGTTCGGCCAACGCTATCGCATTATATGAATGTGTTCCTATGGTAGCAACTATTTCGCCTATCGATTCGTGATTTCCGGTTACATCTTTTTGGAACTCAAGTTCCTTATTCTGGTAATATTCCTTTTCATTGTTGGTTACACCGATTTTTTTCATCAGCGAATCAACATTAAGACTCTCTCTTCTTTCATCTTCGAGCACATAGCAGTACAAAGCTCTAAAGGCTATTTCCTTGGTTTCCAGCTGCTTGGGGACGCACCATTCATAATCAATGATGGTATATTTATCTCCGTCAACCATAATGTTGGCAAATATCAAATCATAATCCGATATGTCCACGCCGTTGTTATATGATATTCTCGAAACATAATCATCAAACAGTCTCTCGAATTCTTCGGTATTATTGCTAAAAAGTGCCTCGTCCATCAAGGTTTCGAGCGTAATGCCCTTTTCAAAATCAAATGTGGCACTTCCTTCTTCTTCGGAGTACACACAACGATTTACGGCTATATTTCCGCCGGAATATCTTTCCGACAGTTTCTCATAATATGAGTTCAAATTGCGCAGATGGTTCTTTGCTTCCTCATTAAGAGCAACCTTTTTGACGTGGTTTTTACCTATTTCCGTTCTGATTGCATAGCGCGAACTTCTGTCATTTGAATATTTGACATAGTCAATATCTATATCCGGTCCCAAAATAACCAGATACGAATTTGAAAACAGCGGGAATTCATTGTCTTCTATCACGCTGTCAAACACATAACCTTCGTTAAACAACTGCAGGCGGTCTCTGTCGAGATTTCGCACATTATCCGTCAATTCTCCCTTTTGGGGCAGCCTTTTATCCGAATATACGGTCGTAGGCAGTTTGTAATCGGGATACGGATAATAAAAATGGTAATCCTTTATATCCACGGTATCGAAAATTCTTTCAAGACCGTTTCTGGTAAAGGTTCTGGCACTTCCGCCCTTTGGATAGCCTTCCAGTGATGCAAAATATTCGCCGACATGATCTTCTTTACAGCCTGCAAAATACTTTAGGCCGAATTTATTCTCTATGGCGATAACAACTCTTCCGTCGGGCTTTGCGTGCTTTGTAATAATCTTTAAAAAGTCCTCGTAGGGATGGTCACTTTGAATATATGATGAAGCATATTCGTAAACCCCTATCAGACATACAAAATCGTAATCGTTGGGCAAATTCTTTTCGATATCGGCAAAATTACCCACATTAATCATGATATTGTCGCATTCCTGATTTCTGTAGGCGTTTATGGAGCTTCGTTTTGCTGATAATTCAACGCAATCAACCTGTTTTGCCTTCTCGGCCAACTTGGAAGTAATGGCACCGCATCCGGACCCTATTTCCAGGACTTTCATGCTCTTATCAATAGGGAGAAAGTCGACTATATTTGTTCTTAGCTCCGATAAATGATACAGAATCGGCCACGATTTTGTTTTCTCTATAATTGATTGATATTCTACCTTCGCAGAATTCTTAACAATATTCAAAAGCTGATTTTCAATATCACCGTCGGAATACAAATCCTCACCGGGATAGAAATCATAATTTAAGGAAACCTGCCCGATTTTCTCAGGCAGGCGACTAAACAATTCTTCTTCAGTTAATTTGATAGGCGTATAGCTCATGCATCCTCCACTTCGATAACGGAATTCATATCGTAGTATCCCACTGAATTCTTATCCGAAATAACGGTAATATTCATAACATCATATAATCTGTGGTACACCGTAAACTCTTCCTTTTCATATCCCGTTACACCCAGGGAAATCAGGTATTCTCCGCCCTGGAGATCAATTCTCTGCGTAAAGGAAATGTGCTTCTTCTGTCCCTTTTTAACGCTTTCCAGGAAGCTCTTTTCAAACATTGTATTTGTTCCGGTTATCTCAACACCTTTTATATTTTTGATTGAAAAGGCAAATATCGGTGCTTCAATGTCTTCCTTTATATCCACTATCATATGCATGGTACACTTTCCACCCTTAATGATAGCACTTGTTTTTATTCCCTTTTCATCCTCCAGATAGTACGATTCAATAACCGCAGCTTTTGTGCCGTACTCGAGTAAATCGGGATTTAACACGTTCGCATTGTCCTTTTTCTCGTCTTCATCAAAGGAATTCTTGATATCCGGAAGAGGATACTGCCCTACCAATACCTGTTTATAGGAATCTATCATCTCTTTCGGTGAGCCTTCTCCGAGCTTAACACCCTGATTCAGCAAAATTACTCTGTCACAATACTTCGATATGGAACTCAAATCGTGCGAAACAAACACTATCGTCTTGCCCATTTCTTTGAATTCTTCGAATTTGTGATAACACTTTGCCTGGAAGAATACGTCTCCGACAGACAGTGCTTCGTCTACTATCAGTATTTCCGGGTCTATGTTTATGGCCACGGCAAAAGCCAGTCGCACAAACATACCCGATGAATATGTCTTTACAGGTTGATTCACGTATTCGCCTATATCGGCGAACTCCAGAATATCCGGCAGTTTGGCGTCGATTTCCTTTTTTGAAAATCCCATCATCGTGCCGTTCAGATATACGTTTTCAATTCCGTTATATTCCATGTTAAATCCGGCTCCAAGTTCCAAAAGAGCCGAAATTCTGCCGTTAACATTAACGTCGCCCGATGTCGGATTCAAAACACCTGTTATTATTTTCAATATAGTAGACTTACCGGAACCGTTTGTTCCGATAATTCCTACGGTTTCGCCCTTATTTATGGTCATGGAAACGCCCTTTAGCGCACTGTGCTCCTTATAGCGTTTCTTCTTTCGACCTATTCCCAGCGCCTCTTTCAATCTATCCTTCGGCTTATCGTAGAGTTTGTAGGTCTTTACCACATTATTAACTTGTATGGCAATATTATTGTCCATCAATACTCCGTCCAAAACTACAGCACATCAGCAAAATGTACTTTTAATCTCTTAAATATCAAACTGCCTATGCAAAACAGTGTTACCGTGAAAATCCAAAAATATGTCGAACTGTAGAAATGGGTAAAGAACCATTCCTGTCCGTATATGGAGCTTCTGAAGCCGTTCACGATATATACCAGAGGATTCAGCTTAAACAGCGAAATAATCCTTTCATCGTGAATCATATTAATATCCCACAGAATCGGTGTCGCCCACATTCCGACCTGCAACAGAATGTTTATTATCTGTCCCAAGTCTCTGAAGAATACCACTATAGCGCAGCTGCAATAGCTCATGGCCAGAACCAGCACGAACGTGCAAAAACTGTAGTATATAATCTGTATCGTATATATCGTGGGAAAATAGCCGTAACACATGGCCACTACCAACAAAACGCCCACGAAGAAAATGTGAATAAACGTCGCTGCAATCAGCTTTATAATCGGTAAAATACTTATCTTGAAAACAACCTTCTTAACCAAATAGCTGTATTCAAGCAATGCATTCGTACCGTTGGTCAAAGCCTCCGAAAAATAGAACCAGGGAACCAGTCCTGCCGTTAAATACAGAACATACGGGACCTCAACTCCGGACGCTATCATCTGCGATCTGGTATTGAACACCACATCAAAAACCACCCAGTACATCAATACCGTAATAACCGGCTGTACGAGTGCCCATACAAATCCCAGATACGAACCTGCATATCTTTTCTTAAAATCATTTCTGGAGAGCTTCCATATTAATTCTCTGGACTGCCACAATTCCTTGGGGATAATGAAAATCCTGTCATAAAAAATACCAAAAATAACGCACGCCAAAGTAAGTAAAAGGCATGCGCATATTTTCTTTAATCGTTCGGTATCGGGGTCCGGTGCCAGAGGATTATTATGAAAAACTATAATCAAAGCAACCACTGCACACACTGTGTAAAACAAAGTGATTGCAACGGGCTTTGTCAAAATCTTTCTTTTAATTGTTTCCTTGCCGTTTGTCATGAAATACTATTTAATACCGTGTTCCTTACAATAATCTTTAAACGAATTCCATTTAGTATCTCTCTCGGATAAAATCAACTTTGATTTGTCCTCGAAAGGCCATTTAACTCCGATATCCGGATCGTCAAATGCTATTCCGCCTTCATCATCGGGATGATAAAAGTCGGTAACTTTATATACGAATTCTGCGTAATCACTCATTACATAAAAGCCATGGGCAAATCCCTTCGGAACAAAGAATTGAACTTTGTTTTCTTCGGACAGGACCTCTCCGTGCCACTTTCCGAATGTCTTTGAGCCGGGGCGTAAATCAACGGCTACATCAAAAACCGTTCCCTTAATTGCACGAACCAGTTTGTCCTGCGGATAATTAATCTGAAAATGCAATCCGCGAAGAACGTTCTTGCAGGATGCCGACTGGTTGTCCTGAACGAACACGACTTCCATTCCGGCGTCAAAAAACTGTTGTTGCTGATATGTTTCCATGAAATATCCGCGTGCATCTTCCCTGACTTCCGGATGTATTATTTTTAATCCTTCGATTTCACAAGTTTCTACACTAATCTGTCCCATTTTTACAACCCTTCCGCAACTTCGGTCAAATACTTTCCGTAATCCGTCTTCATTAACGGCTGCGCTAAAGTAAGAAGCTGCTCCTTGCTGATAAATCCTTGTTTATATGCTATTTCTTCGATACATGAAATATAAAGTCCCTGTCTTTTCTGGAACGCTGCCACAAAATCGGCCGCATCGAGAAGGGAATCATGATTTCCGGTATCAAGCCATGCAAATCCTCGTCCCAAGGTCTCAACATGCAATGTTCCTCTGTTCAAATATTCGTTGTTGATACTGGTAATCTCGATTTCTCCGCGGTCGGAGGGCTTAACGTTCTTTGCTATCTCCACAACATCATTGTCATAGAAATACAAGCCGGGAACGGCATAATTGCTCTTTGGATTCTGAGGCTTTTCTTCGATTGATACGGCCATTCCGTTGGCGTCAAACTCAACTACGCCGTATTCACGAGGGTCTCTGACATAATATCCGAATATTGTAGCTCCGCTTTCTCTTTTAGCTACTTCACGAAGCAATTTTGAAAAGCTCTGTCCGTAGAAAATGTTATCACCCAACACCAAGGCTACATTGTCATCACCGATGAACTTGTCTCCTATGATAAACGCATCAGCCAATCCTCTGGGAGTCTCCTGTACGGCATAGCTAAACTGCATTCCCAGGCTTTCCCCGGTTCCGAACAGTTCCTTAAATACAGGCAAATCACGCGGTGTGGAAATAATCAGCACCTCACGTATTCCTGCGAGCATCAATGTTGACAGCGGATAATAAATCATCGGCTTGTCATACACAGGCATTATCTGTTTACTAATGGCTTTGGTCAGGGGATAAAGTCTGGTTCCCGAACCTCCGGCTAAAATTATACCTTTCATTGTCATCCTCCCACGCTCGTATAAGCATGTTCATTCATCATTTATACAGAATACATCGAATCGTAGTATTTCTGATAATCTCCGCTCGTTACATTCTTCATCCACTCTTCGTGCTCAAAGAACCACTTAATGGTCAGCTTAATGCCGTCCTTAAACATGGTCTCGGGTTCCCATCCGATTTCGGATTTAATCTTGTCAGGCGCAATGACATATCGTCTGTCATGTCCCTTTCTGTCTTCGACATAAGTAATCAAATCCTTCGATACCAGTTTCTTTCTGGGATCATCATCGGAAAGCATTTCGTTCAATGTATCAAGAATAATATTGATTATCTCAATATTCTGTTTTTCATTGTGTCCGCCTACGTTATAGGTTTCAAAAAGTCTGCCCTTTTCGATAACCATATCAATTGCTTTGGCATGATCTTCAACGTAGAGCCAGTCTCTTACATTCTTTCCGTCGCCGTATACAGGCAGTTTCTTTCCTGACAAAGCATTATTAATAATAAGCGGAATAAGTTTCTCGGGGAACTGGAACGGTCCGTAGTTGTTTGAACAGTTCGTAATGTTAGCCGGGAACTTATATGTATCCATGTACGATTTAACCAACATGTCCGAAGAAGCCTTTGAAGCCGAATACGGGCTGTGCGGAGCATAAGGTGTGGTCTCATAGAAATATGCATTGGGATCGTCATCCAGCGAACCGTATACTTCATCGGTTGATACATGCAGGAATTTCTTTCCTTCTTTGAAAGTTCCGTCTTCTTTAATCCATGCTGCTTTAGCCGCATTAAGCATTACAGCGGTTCCCAAAACATTGGTTGAAACGAATACTTCGGGATTTTTGATAGAACGGTCAACGTGTGATTCTGCGGCAAAATGAACCACATAGTCTATGTCGTTTTGCTCAAAAATCTTTGTAATAGCCTCTTTGTCGGTGATATCAGCCTTTACAAAAGTGTAATTCGGTCTGTTCTCAATGTCCTTAAGGTTTTCCAAATTTCCGGCATAAGTAAGCACATCAACGTTAATGATTCTGATGGCATCACCGTACTTTTTGAACATGTAATGAATGAAGTTTGAACCGATAAATCCGGCTCCGCCGGTTACCAAATAAGTTTTCATCAATAAATTCCTTTCGCGTTAAATATATTTATCTATCTCAAAAAGTAATTATCTATCAATATCCGAGATAGCTTATATTCATATCAACATTTCCCTTGATTCCGGCAACGGAACCCTTGGACGTATACTGCCACATGTCGTATCTGGTTCTGGTATACGAAGGTGCTGCGGCATACTGTGCCAGCCAAATTTTGTATCCCGAAAGCGAAGGTGTGTCCATATACGAAGAGAACCATGTCTTGTTAGCATAAACACCTGCTTTGTATCCGGAGTTCTGTATTGTCTGACAGAAAGCTTTAACCACAGCGGTTCTGGTAGCGGCATCTATGGTATCTCCGCGTCCGCCCGAACCTTCCACATCCAAGAATACAGGGAAGGACAAATTGTATCCTTTAATAAGTGCCAGCGTGGTTGATGCTTCCTCAACCGCTTCCACTTCATTAACGGCCTGACTAAAGAAATAAACTCCGACCTTTAATCCGGCATTGGTAGCGCCCTTAATGTTCGAAGCAAATGTAGGGTCTGCAACAAGCGCACCCGTTGAAGAACCTCTGTATCCGCATCGAATTATTACAAAGGATACTCCGGAATTTTTAACTGCATTCCAATCTATGGTGTTATTCCACTTTGAAACATCAATTCCGAGTACACCCGAAGCATTTGACAGCTTTCCGTCTCCGCCAAAGGTATACTTGGCACCCTGGATAACCTGGTCTCCGGTAACATAGTTTCCGTTTTTGTCAAAATAATATCTGTTGCCGTCAATGTACTGCCAACCGGTATATCTGTATTCACCGGTTTCGGTGGTAACGGCTTTATAGAATTTGCTGTATGTATAGTAATCCGCGAACTTGGCTTCTCTGTAGTTATCCTGATCCTTTACATAGACTGTTTCGCCGGATGTGGTCTTCAGAGTGCTGGTCTTGTCGTTTTTAGCCTTTTCCTCAGCCGAAGGGCTGGCAGAAGGCGATGCCGAGGGTGAAGCCGAAGGACTCGGTGACACCGTAGGCGTAGCTGAAGGCACTGCCGTGGGTGTAGCTGTAGGAGTTGCGGAAGGCGTCGGCGTCTCCGTGGGAGTCGGCACAGGTGTCGGAGTATCTACAGGTGCTTGTGTAGGTTCCGGCGTCGGTGTATCTGTCGGAGCTTCTGTCGGTTCCGGTGTCGGGTCTTCCCCTGAAGGTTCCTCGCCGGGCTCATACTTTTTGCCTAACAACTTCATGCCCAAGAATGCCGTCTTTCCGGGATCGGATATGGAATCCTTGGATATTTCGGTATATGTAACATTGGTAGAACCCGTTCCGGATATTAATGTCTTCGTAGATTCCACATACTCGACGGTATCTGTCAGTGTTGACTCTACTTCCGTCTTTTGCTGCGTATCTTCTTTGGAAGCATCAATTTCCTTTTCGGATTTAATTTCATCGGCGACATCAACTTTCTTGTACTCGATGGTATCCTTTACTTTGATAGATACGGCATCCTTCGAAAAATTGAACTTATCATCCGACGGTCCCTGCAGCGCAACCTTGTACGAACCGCCCGATATATTCTTTAGATAAATAATACCGTCTTTGTCCGTGTCGGTTTCAACGGTTTTCTTTCCCGAAGGGTTCGTTACCGCAATTTCAAACGACGTTCCGGTAATCAGCTTTCCGGTATCATTGTTTACAAACTTTATCTTTAAATCCTTTTGAATCGAAATCAGATTCATTACCACTATGGTGGACGTCGGAGTCTCGGCTGCGGTTTCTTCCAAAACCTCTTCTTCGGCAGTTACTTCTTCTTCAAAAGCTGCTGCCTTTTGGGCATTCGAAATAGCCAGCAAACCTTCTTCACCGATAATGTTTATTCCGTCCATCTCTTTTCCGATTTCGGCCAGCAGGTTTTCCTGCTGTTCGGTCTTTCTGACTCTTGCAAACATTATGCCCAAAATCGCAATCAGCAAAACTGCCGCTATCGATCCGAAAATGATGATATACACAGACAGTCCCGTCTTTTTCTTTTCGTGGTATGCTACGTATTCTCCGCTATAATAATCATCGGCGTACTCATCCTGTGATTCATCATAATAATCATCGGAATAGTTCTCATAGTCCTCGTCGTATTCAGCGTCGGCATATTCTTCATCCGAGTACTCTTCATCATACTCTTCGTCTTCATACTCTACGTCGGAATATCCTTGCGCCAATTCTTCCGAATCATCGAATTCTACGTCTTCTTCATAATCATCGGAATACTCATCGTCATACGTTTCATTTTCCTCTGCCTTGAAATTCGCGGCAGATGAAAGGTCTATGTTTTCGGTCTTAAAATTAAGCGAAATATCGCTTAATGTTATATTCCCCGCATCAAAATAATCGGCAGGCAATTCTGCCGTATCGAGGTATTCTTCATCGTCCAGGAATTCATCCTGATCGTCTTTATCAAAAATATCATCAGCATCGAAAAAGACTTTTCTTTTCTCTTTTCCGATGCGATTATCTCTTACGCTTTTTCTGTTCAAAATATTTGGTTCCTTTTACTAAACATAATCCTTAAGATTATAGCATATTGCATATGAAAATGCCACAAAGGATGAGGAGTATCCCAACAAGCTTCTTAACGGTGATTTTCTCTTTGAAAAAGAAATATCCCAAAAACATTACCACTACATATCCCAGCGATTCCATTACGGGAACAGCCGCAAAAAACGAAAAGCCCCTGTAGGATATCATCGTCAAAAACAGCGACACAAACATGAGTCCGTATCCGCTGATTACATAAACATTCAGGTATTCTCTGATTACGTTCGGATATTTCTTTGATGCACCCTTTTTCAACAGTATCTGTGAAAAGCTCGCCACCAAAACAGAAACGATTAAGATAATCACATATATATTCATGCCTCATCCTCCTTTTTTTCTGCGTCCTTAGAAGGAAGATTCAGTATCACTATGCCGGCTATTACTATCGCTATTCCGATAATGTGATGGGGCTTAACGGCATCTTTAAAAACAGTCGCCCCGAAAATAAGTGCCCATATAAGCGTAACGGCTTTATTGGCATACGCTATGGAAAGCTCGTATTTTTTAATGGCCTGCTGCCACAAAATGGCATATATCCCCAAGATAACTATCTCCAAGGCATAAAAGCCTATAAACCCAACGCTCATCACTTCGTATCCGGCAGAAAACTTCCCGACCAGAGAGGACAGGCTGTATACCAAAAACGATATCTGCAGCAGCAAAAAATCCTTAATGTGCGATTTATTCATGATACTCCTTTATTCTTTGATTAATCTTTACGAAATCATAGTTGTTAATAATATCCGCCATTTCGGCTAAATAATCATCTATCACAGGGCCCTCATCCGAAGTGCGATATACCCTGTCCGTGCCGTCTTTGAAGCACTCTGTCATAAACCTGTTAATATCGGGCTTATAGTGGCTGTAATCGGCATAATTATTAAGGTCCGTCACAAACTCTTCCGACGGGAAAAAGTAAATGCTGACATTATCGTAATTTATCAGTTCATTCACCACCGTCCGGTACGAATTCATGGTGGCATCCAGATGATTTTCCAGGATAACATCATTCCAAAACAGAATACTGTAAGGCGGGAAAAATACCACAAATTCGGTCTCGGGATGTGCTTTCACAAAAGGAATAATGTTAACTAGAAGATTGTCCTTTATTCTATCATCGAAACTGTGCTCATCCATTTTCTCCGAAACAGGTTCGGAAGGGACATGATTGGAAAGAACGTATTCTTCATTGTAGTACTCTTCGGTCCACCAGCTGGCATAGATATGCGACATATTCAGCGGTTCTGGATCAAAAATCGGCCTTAGTACATAATTGAGCAAGACATCCTTATTCAGCAGATAATGATAGTCGTTCAACAGTTTGTCATCATACAGATATTCGGGAACCGGATACTTCGTTTCCGAAACGCCTCCGGAATATGTGATAACATCAACTCCCAAAAAGACCTTCTTAACAGGTTCTTGGTCTGTTCGTTTGTCGCTGTAGACCTTTTCCAGTATGTTGGCTATATCTTTCGGATACGCCGAAGAAGAACTCAATTTCAAAGTATTGAGTCCGTGCAATTCTTTAAACCAGTCGGTTTCGAAATTGACCGTCATGGAAGATCCCAGTATCACACTGTCATAATCCATATGAAGAGCCATCCCGGGATTTTGCAAAACCTGATTATCTATCACATAATCAAATCCCCTTATCGGCCCATGGTAGTGGAAAAAGGGGTCCACGAAATATATAACCGCTGCCACTCCCAAAAGTGCCAAAACCGACACAACTGTCACAAATATTAAATTGGCGCGTGCTTTCTTTTCCATAATCAGAAATTAACGTAAATATATGTTGTAACGCCTTCGAAGGATAAAATACACCACACAATAAGTACCGTCATTAAGACCGTAGTCGGCCAATTTATCTTCACCTTTTTTGCAAACGATACTGCATTGGGCAAAGCAAAAATGCCTATCAGCAAAGCCGCCAAAATAAGTATCATTAAAATGTATAGCCCATATTCGCTTTTATCCAGATGTAATACTTTGATTACGTACCACAGTTCATCGATATTAAAGCATTCCGCCAAGCCTTTATTGACGCGGGGGCACCAAAACTGCGCTATATCCTTAAACAGGTGCACGGCATCGCCAATCGACGGTGCTCTGAAAAATACCCATGCAACGTTTACGTACAAAAATGTCAGGAATACTTTCAAAGCATGTACAACCGGATTATCTTTGGGTTCCTCTTTTTTATCCTTGGTAAAAGCTCTGGTCAGTGCAAACAAAACACCGTGCATCAATCCCCAGACTATAAACTGTCCGCCCGTTCCGTGCCATATACCGCTAACCAGGAAGATGATCAGGATATTAATGTATGTTCGTGCTTTTCCTTTCCTGTTTCCTCCGAGAGGAATATATAGATATCGTGTAAAAAACTCCGTAAGGGTTATATGCCATCTCTTCCAGAAATCACATATATTACGGGCCTTATAGGGGCTTTGGAAGTTCTCCGGCAAATCAAATCCGAAAAGAGATGCAACCGCTATGGCCATGTCCGTATAACCGCTGAAATCAAAGTACAGCTGCAACGTATAAGACAGCATGATTATCAACCCTTCCAGCGTATGCATGGAGTCAAGATGTGAAAATCCGTAATCAACTGCGGCCTTTAAAGTATCCGCGATTAAGACCTTTTTGAAACATCCGATTGAAAAGAGCAAAACGCTCCGATACACCTTTTCAAACGTCAATTCAAAGGATTTGACCGAATAATCGAAATTACGAGGGGTGCATATGGGTCCCTGCATCAATTTCGGGAAAAAGGTCATGAGCACACCATATTCTTTTAATGAAATCGCGCCTATCGAACCCCTGTAGCATTCTGTCAAAAGCGCAATATACGTAAACGTGTAAAAACTGATTCCCGGCGCTTTAATAAATGACACATTGGCCGGCAACAAAAAGTCTGCGTTTTTGAAAAACAAAAGCAGGATTAAGTCAAAAACAACTCCCAGCGCAAGCACGGTCTTGGGCTTTCGGCCCTTAATAATCATGGACGAAAGCAAATAATTAATAATCAGACTCAGAGCAAATACAATTATTCCCGAACCGTAATTAATCCAATAGAAAAATAAGGATGCCAAAATCAAGAACCATCCTGCGATATCGGATTTGTTCTTCTTAATCAGCACCCTGTAAATAATTAATGTAATTGGCAAAAACAAAACTATAAAGGAAAGGGAATTAAAGCTCATCTCCGCTCCTTATTTTATCGTATTCTTCCACCTGTTTTAGCATGACCGGGTCTTTATACACATCATATATTCCGCTCGATGTAACATAAATAAGCCCGCTTTCTTTGATTCCTTCCTCAGTCAGCTTGTCCTTCGGGAATACAAAATACAAAACATATTCTTTTCTGGAACTTTCCAGCAATACATCGAAATCAATTTGTTCGGATTTTTCAAAGGCATCATACAACGGATCCAAATAGAATTTGCCGCTCATTACAAAAGAAAGCAAATCCCTGCCGTACGGCATGGTAATATTTCCGTCGTACTGACGTGCGTACAGCATCAAATAGCTGGGAAACAGCACCGTAATTCTGTCATGAACCGTATCGTCGGAGCGAATGTCATCGATAATATTGACAACATCCTGCGGAACTCCGTAGAGGTTTTCGGCCTTTACCAGATATACACTGTTGTAAGCAAAGCTGCCGGTAAAAGCGATAACAAGTACAGCCGCTATCGTCCCTATGCTCCTTGACAAAGCATTCCGGGAACTCAGCTTAACTATTCCGTATACCGTAATGATACCCGTGGGAATCAGCCACAAAAGACGATAATACGTGTCCGTATCGAGCCCAACCTTTTCAAAAAGCGTATAGGTAAAGGGAAACAGAATGAGCACGACAATAATTAACGGAATATATACAAAAATAAGTCTCAAAGTCTTATTTTTTTCCGAAGTAAATAAATACACCCACATCAACGCCGCAAGTGCAAACAAAAGCTTTAATCCTGTGTAGTTTTTGATAACCTCAATCGGTATTTTCAACAAATCAAGCATAATTATCTAATCTTAAAAATCACGCCAACAACATAAACCGCTATATACAGAATGCCCGGAATCATCGAAACCAGGGCTTTGGTAAACACCTTTGCGTTTTTCTCCGATATTGCAAAAATAAGTCCTGTAAATCCTGTCAAAATAAGGCAGAGCAGAACTGCCAAAGAGCTCATTGCACCGGAAGCAAATATGCAAATCGAAAGCACCAGATAAAGCCACTTTGTACTGTGTTCATCCGGTCTTTCTTTCTTGAACAACCTTAAGAAAATGAAAATAATGAGCGGAATTATTATATTTCCCGCCAGGGATTTACCCTGCCAGGTTCGGATAAACAAAAACGTCTCCGGAACAAGAATGGAAACGCATCCGAACATGCGAAATACACTGATTAAAAACATAAACTGCAGTCTGCTCTCAGTGCTTTTGGGGAATAATTCTCCGGCGATTTTATAAAGGATAAGATATGACAACGGAATAACCACCAAGGGGAACACTCTGTGAACCACGACCAAAACATGTATTCCGCTCATGGAGCTGATGAAAGCCTGCAGAATCGGGATCATGGCCAGTCCGTGACGAATATCAAAGGAGGTGGCATATCCCGTATTCGGATCCCGGCGGTACAAAACATTGCACTCGATAGCGCTCGTTGCATAGGAATTGTAGTAAAAATCATCTACATCGAGACTGTAGAATACAAAAATCATAACCAGCTGCCCCAAAAGCAGCAATATAAACAAAAGGGAATAAATCTTTGATTCCAAAGAAAGCTTCGAAACGGCATTCGGAATTCTTCCGATTCTTTCTTTGTATTCAATCCAATGTTTGTTTTTAACAAAAATAAACACACCCAGCGCAAAAATCACCAGGGAGCAACCTGCAAACACTGTTCGGAACAAAGTATATCCGGAATCAACACACAATACTCCTATGGGAATGCCGACGGTTTCAAGCAACACCAAAAAGACTATATATCCAAAGATAATAGCCTCTGAAAAAGATTTTGTATTTGTATTTCTGCGTGATAAAAGGGCCACACCCATGGCAAACGGAACTAAGAAAAGCCAAAAAATTAAGCCCATGATTTTCAAAATAATCATGGGCCTATTATATCACATTAATCGAATTTTGTTTATGCATGCGCGTTTGAGCGCTACGATAGCGTCATTAGCAAAAATATTCCTTATACCACTGCTGGAATACGAAGAATGACCATGCGATTTTTGAATAGTTTCTTCCCGTTGCCGGGCCTCCGTCTCCTACCTTTAAGTAATGCTCAATGGTGTCGCGGACGAACTTTACATCAAAGATATCCTGCTTGATTAACAAGGATTCATCGCACATCGACCACAATTCATCATGAAGCGGTCCTCTCAGCCATTTATCCAAAGGTACTCCGAATCCGACCTTGGGACGATCCAATAATTCCTTGGGAATATAATCGTATGCTATATCCTTCAAAATTCTCTTTTTGTTACCATGGTCAAATTTAAAGGAATGATCCATTCTGAACGAATATTCCATCACATCCTTATCAAGGATCGGGCAACGAGATTCCAATGAATATCTCATGGATGCACGGTCAACCTTGGCCAGAATATCGCCCGGCAGATATGTATCCATATCAAGCAGCATTCTCCTAATCTGCCAGTCCTTTACTCCGTAACGGCTCTCCGTCTCATACTGACAGCTGATTGAATCGGCCTTAACCATCTTTAACGATGTATCAACGTAGGAGCCCGAACCGAACTGTGTCTTGGTCTCGGGATTTCGATTGTTGGCTATAACCTTTACTCTAAACGGCAGTTTATTGAATAACCCCGTGTTTTTAATTAACGGTGCATTGAAAATACCGTGTGTCACAGCACCCGGAATATCAAGCATTTGAGCCTGTCTGACATTTTCATAAATATTGTAACCGCAGAAAAATTCATCTCCGCCGTCTCCCGATAAAGCAACCGTGACCTTTTCTTTGGCCAGACGCGAAACCAGCATGGTGCATATCTGTGACGAATCTGCAAACGGCTCATCATAATACTTCGGAATGCTCGATACCAGTTCATACATATCATCTTCGGAAATATACATCTCGGTATGATCGGTACCCAAATATTGCGCTACTTCTTTGGCGTATTTCGCCTCGTTGTATTTTTCTTCATTAAAGCCTATTGAAAATGTCTTTATCGGTGTCGAACTGAGTTCTGCCGCAATAGCCGAAACAAGCGAAGAATCATATCCCCCCGACAGGAACGTTCCCAAAGGAACATCCGAAATCATTCGACTCTTTACGGATCCCCTGAGCAACTCCTTAAGGCAGGCCTTTGCTTCATCATAATTGTCCACGGGATTTTGGCGCATTCTGTGATAGACTTCGGCGATGTCCCAATATTTACTGACACTGATGTCATTTTCTTCTTTTAAGGAATACTTAAGGCACGCACCCGGCTCCAACTTATATACATTTTCAAATACCGTATCGGGTGCATTTATATATTGCTGATATAAAAAACGGCTGATAATATCCTGTCTGATTTTGCAGTTAAATCCGGGGCGGGCCATAATAGGCTTCAGCTCGGAGCCGAAGTAGATATTGGTTCCCGAACCCGTCTTTTCAAGTTCGTAATACAGGGGCTTTTTGCCGATTCTGTCGCGCACAAGGTACAGGCACTCTTCCTTTGCGTCAAACAATGCTATGGCAAACATTCCGTTAAATCTTGACAGGCATTCAATACCCCACTTCAAATATGAGGCAATTATGACTTCCGTGTCACAATTTGACTTAAACGAATAATCCTTTAATTCCTCTCGAATCTCTTGGAAATTGTATATTTCACCGTTATAAACCACACTGATGCGTCCGTCGTTTGAATGCATCGGCTGATGTCCGAGAGAGGATAAGTCCAATATGGACAGTCTTCTTTGAGCCAGCCCCACCAGTTTGCCGGATGAAGGGAATATCTCAGCTCCCGAATCATCGGGACCTCTGTGATACATCGTATCGTTCATCGCGATAAGAGCTGTCTTTTCTATATTTTGATTTGTGATAAAGCCGCAAATTCCGCACATATTATTTACCTGTATATTTGCAAATATTGATGGTACATACTCCGTCATTGGCTTCCGCCAAAATGATTATGGGAAAGTCAAACGGATTAATAAACGATAAATCCAATGTTCCCCAGCTGACCGTAGCATCCAGATTTGGCTTCAGGTATGAAACCGGAAGCGAATGAAAATGGTGCTCGTAAGCCGGAATCCTCGCTATCAGCATTGCTACGTACAAGGTCGACGAAACCTGGCATATTCCTCCGCCGAGGCCGTCAATTACCTGACCGCCGGAATAGACATGAGCTATCTTGTATCCGCGGTCGACAGTTCTGGGTCCCACAGCTTCATTATACGAAAAAGCTCCGCCCGCGGGAACTATCGTTCCGTTCATATACTGACACGCCAGCTGGACATTGGTGGCTCTTTGAATCTTTGCATTGTAAGTTGTCTGGTATCTTCCGAGCGTCACGGTATTATACGTATCGTCCGCAGGAAAAGCATGTACTCTGTTATTTTTAAAGCCGCTGTTCAAATAATGCTCATAGTACTTCCAATAATGATTGGTATACTTGCTCATCAAATCTTCGTTGTAATACATATAGGCTTTCAAATCAAAAGCCGTATTCTGATTCATGAACGTCACATATTCTTCGGGCGTCAGTTTATTGGCCGCAGCGTATTGAATCTGATCGTTTACGAGCGCTGCCTCTTCTTCGGGAGTAAGCACTGCAGCATAAGCGCTAATACTCATGCCAAGTAACAGAATTAATGCAACGGCAAAGGAAAAAACTTTCTTTTTCATATATTCCCCTATCATTTTTATATGTAGTTTAACTGCATATATTCTTTATTGGTCCAGGCATCCCTGGCCATAAATATCGATCCGTCTTCATATTCAACATATACCGGCGGAAGATAATGAATAAACATCGGGTTTAAGCACATGGTATATCCGCCTGCCATATCATATATGATCTGATCTCCGGGCAAAAGGCCGTCAGAATCTTTTATTTCAAAAATTCTGTCATATTCCATACATGTGGCACCGCACACCCATTGAGTCGATACATTCTCACGTTTCATTCTGTTCATGTATTCGATATGGTTGGGAAAAACGTGTCTGGTAACAAGCGGATTCAAATTCACACGGCTCCCGTCAGTAACCACGTAATCTGTTCCTCTGATCTTTTTAACATCAATTACCGAAGTCTCAAATGTAGTGCATCGGGAAACCAAAGAGATTCCCGGTTCCACAATTAGGCATGTGTTCTCCGGTGAAAAGCTTTTACGGAGTTCTCTGCATATAGCCTCGAAATATTGAGGATATCCCGGCTGCCTGTCATCGCCTCCGAAGTATCCGCCGCCCATGTCAACATAGTCAAATGACAGATTATACTCTTCTTTAATCTTACAAGCCATGCTCGCAAGCTTCGCAAAAACATCAACGGATCTTGACTTGGTCGATGCATGAAGGTGAAGGCCTTTTATCTTTACTCCCATGGCCTTCAGGCATTCTATAACCTCTCCCAAAACACCGTTTTCATAGCAGTACCCGAAGCGTCCGCCGTCTTTTTCGCTCAATTCTTCGTCAGGGCAAAGGGCCGCAATATCACAATTAACTCTGAGGCCGATATTGAACTCCCGACCGGGATTATTATCCGTCAGTTCCTTCAGGTATTCTATTTCATAATTCGAATCCAAATTAACGTAACCGCCGCCCAAAAGGACCTCATCAAAAACATCCTTATCCTTTATGGGACCGTTATATATTATGTCGGCTATGGGAAATCCGATTCTTCTGACCAGATCATACTCTTCAAAAGAAACTACTTCCGCATAAAAATTATTCTTTCGAAGGTAATTCAAAAGCCAAGGAAGCGAGTTCGTCTTTACCGAATATCCACATATGTAATTTCCCCAGTTCTTTTTTAACGCGCCGTTTAACAGTTCAATATCGTAATCAAGAAAACGTGTCCTGATTCTGTAAAACGGTGTCTGCAAATTAGCCCCCATAAAACACCTCGCAAACATATATTTTATATACACAAACATTAACATTATACATCATTAGCGGCAATTGACAAAGGCACTTTATCAGACTAAAATGTATGTATTGCATATTAACATACTAATGGAGGGATACAGATATGAAATTTTGTCCTACATGCGGCGCTCAGTTAGCCGACGATGCAGAATTCTGCGGCACATGCGGAACCAAGATGCCCGCTGCTAATCCTGCAACCGCACCTGCTCCCAATCAGGGTCAGAGTGCTCCCAATCCCGGCGTACCCAACATGGCTCCCGTCGGTGCAGCACCTAAAAAGAATAATATGGGGTTAATAATCGGTATCGCAGCAGGAGCTGTTGCTTTAATTGTGATTTTGATTATTGCATTTATGAGTCTCGGCGGATCATACAAAAAGACAGTTAAGACTCTCGTAAAGCTTTATAATTCAGAATGCAAGGATCCTGCCAAATTCGACGAATTGTATATGCCGAAGTCAATTGTTTCTTCATGGGACAGCACAGTTCAAACATTTAAGCCTGTTTTCGAAGACAAAGATGATTTCGAAGATTTTACCGAATCCATGAACATGTTCTCTTCAATATCCGAGGATTATCTTGATGATCTCTACGATGATTGGGAAGACGAATACGGCAAGGATTGGAAGATTACCTACGAAATCAAAGATGTTGATAAGATTGACAAGGACGATCTCGAAGATTATTCCGACGAATTGAGTGATCTCGGTGACGAATACGAACTTGATGAAGATGACGTTGAAGATTTGATGGAAGCCCTTGAGTACTCATATGACATTGATTACAGCGATTCTGACTGCAAGAAAATTTCCAAGGCTTTCAATTCTTTCGTAAAAGATTGCTCTAAGGTCAAAGCTTCCGCAGGATACGAAGTTGAAGTTGTTTACAAGATTAAGGGTAAAGACGGTCACGGTAAATATGAAGCCGACTATGAAATTATCAAGATGGGCGGAAAGTGGTATATCGATTCCGTAAAATTCTACTTTAACTAAAATATAAGTTTTGTAACATTTACAGGCTCGGGAATTTCCCGAGCCTGTTTTTTATACTTCTTTTAGAAATTAATCATAATTGATTAATTGAAAACATACCCGAATTATCGGATAATTCATTTATCGTTACTATTCACAGTCCTCCACTTTGCATTAGGAGATTATTAACATGAAAAATTTTCTTAGAGACTTAGGATATCGACTTAACGGCTTTATGCAGGGGCGTTACGGCTCCGACGAATTAAATCACGGCATTTTCATATTGGCCTTAGTATCCATGGTTGTTTCACTCTTTCGCAGACTGTTGCCTGCTTTGACTTATTTTTCTTTCCTGTCTACGATTCTTTTGATAGTATACATATTTAGGGCTTTCTCTCGAAACATTTATAAAAGAACGCAGGAAAACAGCGCATATCTTCGACTGTTTTCTTCCTTTTCAAAGACTGTTTCACGATACAAGGGCATGTGGCGTGACCGCAATACTCACAAATATTACAAATGTCCCGTATGCAAATCATACGTCAGAATCAGAAAGCCGCCCAAAGGAAAGAACATTGCGGTACGCTGTACCAAGTGTCATAACGAATTTACCAAAAGGACATAAACATGATAACAGATCCCTATTCCGTTCTGGGCATCAGCAGGGACGCCACTCCGGAAGAAATCAAAAAAGCATACAGAGCGCAGGCCAAAAAGTATCACCCGGATTTGCATCCCGATGATCCCAAAGCCGCCGCTAAAATGAATGAAATCAACGAAGCGTACGATATGTTGAACAATCCTCAGAAGTACGCCAAGTATCGTTCGAGCCAAAACACCTACTCTTCACGCTCTCAAGGCTATCAGGGAGGATATTACAATCGCTCCGAAGGCTACAACAATTCGTATTCGGGTCGAAGCGGTTATTCCGGCCAAGGATATAATCAGCAGGGCCCCGGCGGTTGGTCGAGCGATTATTGGGGCTTTGATTTCAGTGATCTGTTCGGTTTCGGATTTGCGGATCAATCGTCGTACGACACCAAACCCAAACCCGAAAACGGTGACAGCGTGGATTTGGTCAGAGCCATCAGCTCCGTTAATCAGGGCCGATACAATGACGCAATAACCATTCTGTCACATATGACCAGCGCCTACAGAAATGCCAGATGGTACTATGTATCCGCTGTAGCTTTTGAAGGACTCGGCGATTACGCAGAGGCTTGCAACATGATAGAACGTGCCATCAAACTCGATCCCGAAAATCGTATTTATTCGTATCTGTATCGCAAATACAGGTCCGCATCGCAATCTTCTTTCGGGCAGAATGAATACAGTTATACCACCGTAATCAATCCCTTCAGAACAATCGGACGCTTTATTCTGGGATTTATGATTTTCCAGTTCATTCTGAGACTTCTCGGAATGCTGCTACTCGGTGGATTTTAGGAGGTAAAGTATGGGAAAAACAATAGGAATAGATTTAGGAACAACTAACAGCTGCGTAGCAGTAGTTGAAGGCGGAAAGCCGGTAATAATTCCAAACGAACAGGGCCAAAGAACCACTCCGAGTGTAGTCGCTTTTACCAAAAACGGCGAGCGTCTGGTCGGTGCCTTGGCAATACGTCAGGCTGCCGTCAATTCGGACAGAACCATTTCTTCCGTAAAACGTCATATGGGGTCCGATTGGCGCAAAAATATAGACGGCAAGAATTATTCCCCTCAGGAAATATCCGCCATGATTCTTCGCAAAATGAAAGAAGAAGCCGAAAGCTATCTGGGTGAAAAGGTTACCGATGCCGTTATCACGGTCCCCGCTTATTTTAACGATATCCAGCGACAGGCTACCAAGGATGCCGGACGAATCGCCGGATTAAATGTAAAAAGAATCATCAACGAGCCCACATCTGCAGCTTTGGCGTACGGTCTTGATAACGGCGCCGCGCAAAAGATAATGGTATACGATTTGGGCGGCGGTACATTTGATGTATCTATCATCGAAATCGGCGACGGAGTCATCGAAGTATTGGCCACCAACGGCGACAATCATTTGGGCGGTGATGATTTTGACGAGCGAATCGTAGAGCACCTCTTAGAGGTCGTTAAACGCGATTTTAAGGTTGATTTGCGCAAAGATGCATCATCCATGCAGAGACTTAAAGAAGCGGCAGAGCAAGCCAAAAAGGAGCTTTCAAGCGTAGATAACGCATATATCAATCTGCCTTACTTAAGTGCAGGTCGCTCCAACCCTATTAATTTCGAATATACCTTATCCAGAGCCAAGTTCAACGAACTGACCAAAGATTTAATAGAGAGAACCGCGATTCCGGTCAGAAACGCCTTAAACGATGCCGGAATAGCCGCTTCCGAGCTGGGTCGTGTCCTTTTGGTCGGCGGTTCAACCAGAATTCCGGCAGTATTTGACAAAGTACAGGCTCTTACGGGAAAGGTTCCTTCAAAGAATATTAATCCCGACGAATGCGTTGCCACAGGAGCCGCCGTTCAGGGTGAATCTCTTTCCGGAGGCGAACTTGAAATATACGGTGGCGGCAGTTCTATTTTGTTGCTTGATGTCACGCCTTTATCTTTGTCTATAGAGACGGTCGGCGGGGTTGCTACCCGATTGGTAGAGCGTAATACTACCCTGCCCGTTCATTACTCACAGATTTTCTCAACCGCCGCTCCATATCAGCGCAGTGTTGAGATACACGTTTTGCAGGGCGAACGTCCCATGGCACGTGACAACAAGACCATCGGCAAATTCAAACTAAACGGAATTAAAGCGGCACCTGCAGGTGTCCCCCAAATAGAAGTAACTTTCGATATCGATGCCAACGGTATTTTGATGGTTTCGGCCAAAGATCTCGACACGGGTCGCTCTCAATCGATTACCATCACCGATAATCAGAGAATGTCCGACAGCGAAATTGAACAGGCCATTTTGGATGCGACCCGGTATGCCGAATCCGACGGAATTAAAAAAGAAGCTCTGAATGAAATAAGCGCAGCCAACGAAGTACTGTACAAAGCTCAGGAACTTCTGAATACGCAGAAAAAGGATATGCCCAAAGAAGAAAAGAAGCAATTGAAAGAAGACATTTCAGTGCTTCAACGGGCATTAGCCCGAGTAAAGCCCGAAAAGGCCACACACGAAGACATAGAAGCATTAAAATCAGCAACACAAGCATTAAAAAATCGAGCAGGTTTTTAAAAACCTGCTCGACTTTATTTTAATCATTTAATAAGCTACAATCTGTCGCCAATCGGATATTCCTATATAGCCGAGTGACCAGGAATTATATTTGGATATTGTAGCCGCATTTCCGGAAACCAATGCATTATACAGTTCTTCCGAAGCTCCCGTAGTGGAGAAGTTGGTCTTGCCGCCTTCGTTCATGCGGTGGAAATAGATACGCTTAATATTCGGATTGTTTCTGGACGCCTGATAGCAGGCCATCATGGCCGCGGTCTGCGCTTCCACACCCTGATATTGCGTTACGCCGATTTCCGGCAAAATAATATCTCTGACCTTGCCCTGAGGATTCTTAAGTGTAGGATCATTCATGGTTGACGTCATAACAGGAAGATTCTGGAAGGTGATAACACGTCCCTCCGCAACCGGAGTCGTATATTTGGCCGCATTATTTAATCCGCTCGGATCCCAGAACTTCGTATATGTCATCGGGTACAAATACGGATGGAAAGCCAATCCCCAGTCAATATTTCCTTCAGAACAAATAATGGAATTGAACGTAAGGATATAATCCAGGCCGTCCATGTACGAATAATAAGCACTTGTTCCTGCCGGGTTATCCATATTCCACATCTGATCAAGTGAAATGAAAACCTTTGCATTGGCATTTGTAGACTTTATTGAGTTATAGCATACTCTGAATGCCTGTGCATATTCTCGGACATTCTGTTCCCAGCTCATGGATTTGGCATAATTCCATATTCTGGTGTTAACTTCATTTCCAATAATAAATTCATCAACATAAGTATTGGCCGCAAAATACGTCATGGTGCTTTGCAGCTTCGCAACTCCGTCTTTGGTAGCCGCATTGAACATATAATACATCTTCGGACTGACAGAGTGTGAATCTCCGCCTTTGGCACAGGGATTGATTAATGTCGAATCTTTTCTGTTAACAATGACAGCCGTCGAATACATGTCTCTGGCTACTGCAGCCAAATCCGTCTCTCCGATTCTGTACAAAACCATCTTGGATGTAGGTTCAACAAATCCTACTGCCTGATTGCCTCTGGTATGTGTAGCGGCTTTCTCCGGATTAATAATATACTGCGGATTAACAATTATAGCCATGGCGCCGTTTATTTTTACAGCTACGGCGTATTTTTTACATATTCTGCTCACTCCCGTTTCATCCGTCAAAGGGAATGCATATGAGAGCTTATTTGACAACGGAAATGTTCCTATCAACTTGGATGACGATGAAACGGAGTATTCAAATGGCTCCAATTCATACAGATACATCTGCGCATCATCCGTTGCTGGAATTGACAGTATGTTTGCATTATAGTTGATGGTCGTTGCATTGCTTAATGCGCACGAGCCCGATCCCAAAGGATCTGCATTTGCGCTGACTCCGGTCAGCAATAAACATACAATAGAGAATAAAACAGAAACAAAAATCAATGAAAACTTTTTAGAACTCTTAATACGGGAAAAAAACATTACAACCCCCTGAAATTTTATTTGTTGACATAACAACGCCAACAGTACCATTTTACTTGATTTTGAGCCTCTATTTCAACCGCTAGATATAGTATGTTCGATAAAAAAAGCCCCGAGACATATGCCTCGGGGCCTTAAATTCAGCAATCTGAAACTAGTCTATAGACTATTTCCAAGCGTTGTACTGTGCCTGGAACTCAGCAAGAACGTCCTGGTAACCAGCTTCGTCCAAAGCTGCCTGGTAAGCATCGATTGTAGCCTGAACATCAGCTGCTGCGATACCACCTGTTTCAAGAGCGAATCCGTATTCATCAAAGATAGCCTGACAAGCTGTATACTGAGCTTCTACAGGAGTCTTATCGAACTGGAATCCGTTAGCGCAAGAGATCAAAGCGCTTGAGTTGAAGTCGATGTACATCTGAGCTGTGTAAGGAGATGTGCTTTCAGGAGAAACTACTGTAGCACTAGCTGATTCCCACATTGAATGGTTGTAAGAAGCATCAGCAACCTTTTCTACATAACCTTCAGCTGTGTAGTTAAAGTCCTTACCTTCGATACCGTATGTGTACATATCAGCAAGAGTCTTATCTGTGTAAAGAAGTCCAACGAAATCTACACAAGCCTGAGCCTGTTCAGGTGTAGAGTTAGCTGTTACGCAGTAGCATGATCCAAGCATTGAATCTGTGTGGAGGTATCTGTTACCAGCTGAAACCATTGTAACATCCTGGCCGTAACGTCCATCAGCTTCATCGTTGTTAGGAAGGTCTGTCCACCAAGAGATAGCCCAATCCTGTGACTGTGTTGTTGTATCTGTTGTAACCTTGTTAACTTCGTCTTCTGAAATGTAACCAGCTTCAGCGTACTCAGCCATTAAGGTACAGAACTCTAAGTATTCAGGTGTTGTAACTACGTCAACAACTTCGTTTGTTGCACGAGAAACTGCAACCCAGTTAGATGTTGCATCGCCTGTGAAGAAATCGAATGAATCGATGTACCATCTGTAGAACATAGCTGTCTTCTGAAGAAGAAGGGGATACTTAAGGCCAGCGCCCTTAGCATCTTCAAGCATAGGCTTAAGGTCTGCCAAAGTCTTAACTGAGTTGATATCCCAACCGAACTGATCTACAAGATCCTGACGGAACATGAAATCGTAACCTTCTACGTTATCCTTGTAAACAGGGATGAAGTAGTTCTTTCCGCCGTACTTAGAAGCTTCCCACTGGTTAGCATCCATAGAATCATAAAGAGCAGAACCGGGAAGAAGATCTGTAAGATCGTAAACAGCGTTAGCTGCGTACAAATCCTTTGTTCCGATTGTGCTTTCCCATGAAGCAGTCCAGAGCAAGTTAATTTCGTTGTTGTTAAGAGCAAGGTTAGCCTTGTCGGTGTATTCACCTGAGCCAACGTCTGTAAGACTAATCTGAACATTAATCTTATCAGCGATGTATGCGTTGATTGCATCCTGAACTTCCTGAGTTCTTGCAGAATCAACAGCACCTAAGTTAAAGCAGTTTCTGTAAACGTTAATTGTTACAGCACCGCCTGCAGCTGTTGTATCAGCAGCTGTGTCAGTTGAAGCAGCTGTTGTGTCAGCAGCTGTTGAAGCAGCTGTATCTGTTGATGTAGCTGCTGTGTCTGTACCGCCACATGCTACAAGGCCAAGTACCATTGTAGATGCCAATGCAACGGCAAGAAACTTTTTGATTTTTCTCATCGTAAAAATCCTCCCTTTGGTAAAATATATTCTCCAAGCCAACCCTATGTTGACCATGAATATCAAACACGATTCTAACACTGTTAATTAAATATGTCAAATATGTGAACAAATTTTGAACAAATGTTAATTAACCCTTTACGGAACCTACTGTCAATCCTTTGATGAAGTACTTCTGGAAGAAAGGATATGCAACCATGATAGGTCCGATAACGATAATAACGGTTGCCATTGTTGATGAATACTGAGGGATTGATCCACCCATGGCTGCACGAACAGTAGCAGGAACGTTATTGTTGTTAAGCAGGAATTCAATACTCTTCTGAATGTTAACGAGTAATAACTGCAACGGCTTCTTGCTGTCTGTTGTAATGTACATCATGGCATTCTGCCAATCGTTCCAATATGCGGTAGCCATCATAAATCCTACAGCGGCAAGTGACGGCTTAAGCAACGGCAATGTAATCTGGAAGAATGTTCTGTATTCTCCGGATCCGTCTATCTTAGCTGCTTCCATCAATTCCTCGGGAATGCTGTTAACGATATATGTTCTTAAGATAATAACATTCATCGTTGATACGCAAAGAGGAAGTATCAAAAGCAACAAATTATCCTTTAAGTGATAATAAGTGGTGAAACAGATATATCCTGAAAGCTGACCGCCGTTAAACAACATGGGAATTAACAAAAACAGCGATAAGAATTTGGATAATCTGAAATCTCTTCTACTGATTGAATATGCGAACATACTCATAACCAGCAATCCCAGGAATGTACCTGCTACGGTAACGAAAATCGTAATTCCGTACGATGTAAGTAATCTGTCACCATATCTCAAAACGGCATTGACACCGTTCAGGGACCATTTCTCAGGGAAGAAAGAGAAACCGTTCTGGTTGATACACATTTCATCCGTGAATGCGGAAATGAATACCAACACTACAGGTAATGCACAGAACAGAGTAAATAACACAAGGAAAAATCCCAAAATTACCTGTCCAATGCCGCCCCGTTCTTTTCTTGAAGGGGCAATATCAAGTGAAGTATCACGCTTTTTACTCATATGCCACCTCCTAGAACAATGCGTTTTCAGGTTCAATCTTACGAACCATCCAGTTAGCAAACAGCATCAGCAGTAAACCTACTACCGACTGGAACAATGAAGCCGCACCGGTATATCCGAAGTTAGAGCTCTTCATAATTGAATTAAGTACATAAGAATCGATAACCTGTGTGGTTGAATACAAGGTACCGTTATTTCTGGTAACCTGATAGAACAAACCGGTATCGGATCTCATAACATTACCAACGGAAAGCAATAACATAACCGTAATCATCGGAATCAATGAAGGTAATGTGATATGCCAAATTCTGCGCCATCTGCTGGCACCGTCGATTTCCGCTGCTTCATACAATTCCGAATCAATTCCTGCCAAAACAGACATGTACAAAACGGAACCGTAACCTGTATCCTTCCAGATTTTAACAATCAGCAATATCCACGGCCATAACGCAGAAGTAGAATAGAATCTGGTGCTGGTGCCGAGGGTATTATTGATAATACCTGTATCGGAACTGATAAATGCATAAACGATGAACTGAACTGCCGCATAAGAAATAAATACGGGGATAATCATCAGTGTCTGCATTGTCTTGGCCAATTTCTTAACTAAGAACTGGTCGATTGCGATTGCCAAAGTTACGTTCAAAAACGTTCCGATGGCTGTAAACAATAAGTAGTATAAGATAGTGTTTTTGGTCATTCTAAAGAATAAGTCTTTAGAAGCGATCAAGAATTGGAAATTGGCAAGTCCGTGCTGGGCTGCCCAGGGGCTGCCAAAAATACCCAGCGTAAAATCATAATCTTTGAATGCCATTATCAATCCGGCCATAGGCACGTACATGATAAAGAACAAAATCAAAAACGTTGGCAATGACATTACAACATGGGCTCTGTGTTTCCAAGTGTTGTGCAGGAAACCTTTCATTATTCATCCTCCCTTGCTGCTCATTATCCGAGCATATTTCAACGTACCAAGAAAGTATATAGCAATTTTTAGAGGTTATCAAGCATTTAGTTGGATTTTTAGGAATTTTTTTGTGCATTTTGTATTTTTTTGCTCGAGAAAACGTTTTTTCTTAATGCACTTTTGTGATATACGCCCTATTCCTGTTGTGCAATTTTTATATTTCGCAGTTTCTGACGGCAGAATTACTTCACCGTAAATGCCGAAATCTCTTTCTTAAGACCCAGCATTTTTTCATCCAGGTTATCTGCGGTAGAGCCCAAAGTCTCAACCGAATTCAACAAGTTCTCAGCCATTTTACGAACCAACTGTGAGCTGGCTGCTGTCTGCTCTATGATAGACGAAATGTTATCAACGGCATCAACAGTCTCCAGTCTGCCCTTGTCTGCTTCCTTTGTCGAATCCGATATCTGCATCAAAGCTCTGCTCAGTTCCTTCATGTGATTGTTGATCTTTGTAAAGACAGCTATCACATCATTAACCGCGCCCTGCTGCGATACAACCATCTTGGCTGCATTCTGTGCACTCAATACGGAATCGGCCGTACGAGAATTGATATTTTGAATTTTATGTTCAATCTCAACAGTAGCCTGTGAGGTATTTTCTGCCAGGTTTCTGATTTCTTCGGCTACAACAGCAAAGCCTCTTCCTGCTTCGCCTGCTCTGGCTGCTTCGATAGAAGCATTCAAAGAAAGCAGATTCGTCTGCGAAGAAATGGAACTGATGGTATCAACGAATTCGCTGATTCCGGAAGCTTCTTCGGACAGTTTGGCGATGTCTTCTCCGACCTTGCCGGTCAGGTCTGCCGCATCCTGCGCGCTCTGAAGCAGTTTATTGATGATAACGGTTCCTTCATTTATCATCTTCTGTGTTTCGCCGATAGCATTCTCTATAGAAGAAATATCATCGGTAATATTCGAAATTTTCTCGGACAGATTATTTGTAATCGATACACATTCAAGGGCATGCTCTGCCTGTTTATCCACACCGATGCTGATTTCATCGATAGCCTGCGTAATCTCAGTTGAATAATTCGATATGGTTTCGCTGGCTTCGTTAACCGACAAAGCAGACTGCTCCAATTCATCTGCCGTTCCGGACAGACTCATAACGAGTTTCTTATTATTCGAAACCATATTCGTAGCGGAACTGGCCAACGTCTTAAATTCATCGTTGGACTTACTGTCTACCATAACTGAGAGGTTTCCTTTGGCTACCTCATCAAGTTTATGTGAAATATGGCGCATGTTCTTTTGAATTCCGTTAGCGATAAGTGTTCCAATCAATATTGCTATAAAGGCTGCTGCCAATACCAATATCATGGTAATCGTCTTAATGCTTTCAGCCTGAGACGTAACCAGTGCCTGAGGAATCATGGCGCATACCATCATTCCGTTAAGTTCGCTCTTTTGATATAAGAAAGTATATGTTACTCCGCTAACAACCACCTGCTGTGTGGCGGACAGTTCCGAACCGTTTCTGGCATTTTTGTAAAAATCGGAATTGGCAAATTTACCGGCGTCTGTCTGCACGGAATCAGTGCCGCATTCCATTGAAAGTTCATGCCCGTCCTCGGTAATAACGCCTACCAGCGAGCCTTTTCCGAAATTCATTTCAGTAAGGATACCGGCAAAAGCATCCTTGGGAACATCGACAATTATGTATGACTTTTTCTGTGCATCGAGAGTCTGATATGCAACAAAATAATCATCGGAATTAATTCCCAACGCTTCATCTACCAACTCATGTTTCGTAATCCAGTGAGGGTAATCGTTCAAATTATCGCCATAAACAGGAGCCAGAGCATCGATGTATTCATCATATACTCCGGAAATCTTATTTGCCGTATACGTGGTAATGATATGCATGTTCTGTTTGGGAACCAGATGAATATCCTTTATCATTGAATTAACTGTCTGAGACGACATGAAAACCAAACGTTGATCGTCATAGTAATTGACTTTTTCAACGTCGCTTTTTCCGTGCATTCCAAGAACATATGTCTTGATTCCGGGGTCAAAAGCATATTTGAAAGCTTCGGACTGAACTCCCGAAAGTGCCAAATCAAGATACGAAACAGCCATATTAACCGTTTGCGTAGAAGAATCTATGAAATTGGTGTTCATACCTTCCGATGCGTTGCGGTATGAAACCAGCCCGACAATAATCATGAATACTATCGGGACAATAAAGCACAAATAAATCTTGGTCCGAATGTTAAAAAATCCGACCCTTGCTTTTCCGTTATGGTTCTCGGCTGACTGTGTCTTTTTCATAGGCGTACCCCACTTTACATATGTTCCTTGACAAACTTGACGAATTCACGCTCCGGAAGCGGCTTACAGAAATAGAATCCCTGTATCAGATCGCATCCCTGAATCAAATCAGCATCAAGCTCGGTAAACTTAGTTACGATTTCTTCCTCTTCCACACCTTCAACCAAAACTTCTTTTCCCATTTCCTTGAGCATCTTGATGGTATCCTGTATTACTATCCACATCACGGGATTTTCAACCATGTCTACGAAGCTCTTGTCCAGCTTAACCTGGTTAATGGGGAGCGAAGTAACTCTCTTTATATTTGAATAGCCTGTTCCGTAATCATCCAACGCTATTCTGATGCCAAAATCATGCAGTTCCTTAACGTTCTCGTCTACAATGGCGGGGTTAATGTTAGCCGCTGCTTCCGTCAATTCCAACGAAATCATCTCGGGCGGAACATTGTGTTCGTCAAGCAATGCCTTAATTTTATCAATCAAATCTACTTCGATGCACTGTGAAGCAGACAAATTCAATTCAACATAATCTATTCCCAGGGAAGTTATATCATATTTTGAAACAAATGAAATAACGCTCTTGAGTACAAAATCACCGATATCATGAATCGTTCCGTTCAATTCAGCTACAGGCAGGAAAAATGAAGGCGGAACAAATCCATACTTCGGATCGTTCAATCTGATTAATGCTTCCGCAGATACAAAGCGCTTTTCCGAAACGGAATAAATCGGCTGATAATACATCTCGAAATTGCCGTCGTTAAGTCCTCTGTTAATGATTCTGCTCATTTCATTACGAATCTTAAAGTCTTTGTCATTCTTGAATTCGGAGAAAACGTCAACTTGTCCACGATCCTTCAAGGTCTTGTGGAATGATATACCCATTGAAAACAGGCTCGGGAAATCGGACATATCTTCGGGGCAGGATACCTGGCAGACACGAATATGTGACTTAACCGTCAGGTCACCGATCTGAATTTCCTTTTTGAACTCTTCGTAGGTTTCATCGGCTATCTTTAATGCGAGCTCTTTACCTCCGTTTTCACCAAGGTAAGCAAAAAGGCCGTACTCCAAATAGAATATTGAAGCCGAATATCCGTTTTCCTTTGCTATATGTTTCATTCTGGCAGTTGTCTGATTTAAGAATTTGTCAAACCCCTGTTGGCCCAAATAAAGCTGGATGTTCTTATAATTAACATATTTAAGCAAAACAACGGTAACGGGCTTTTTGGAAATAAAGTTCTTGGATACCTTTTCAATACCGGTATTGTATTTGATTGCTCCGGTAATCGGATCTATCTGGTTTTCCTCGATTCTGACCATTACCAGAAAGACCATAAAAGCAATAGCGGCAGCAAAAGACTCTACCAGATATGTCGGGAACAGGAACTGAATAATTACAGCTCCGACAATAAACGGATATATGACCAGGAGCGTAATTACTTTATCTCTGTTAATCAGTTTGCGGTAATTCCATATGGTGGCGATACCCCATATTCCGAATACGGCAGCCAGCACATATACTATATAAACACCGTTATCTCTGCAATATACGCCTCTTTCATCAACATGGAATACTTTGATGATAAGTCCGTTTTGCAAAATCAAAACAACAGAAAAAGCAAACAAGGCTCCCCATGCATTAAGAAGCCACTTCTTGGCCTTCAAAATATGCCAAATATCATTGCTGGAATATATGTATATGATATAAAGCGGTAATATTGTGCCATGAGCTATGAAATAAACCACATTTGCGACATAGCAAATAGCCCGGGCAGAGGCTGTTCCCACGGCAATATTGGAATAATACGAAGAAAACAAATCTCCGACTGCCGAAAGGACCATTCCGACCAGCATGAAAAACATTATTTTGTTGCTTCGATCGTTGAACTGTCTGCGGATAGCCATCGTAATCAGAAAAACCAATCCGATAACAGTGGCGCAGATGTCATAAGTTAAAATGTTCATTTACACTAACCCGAAATTCTCTTTTAAGATGAATTTTAAAAAGTCGGTCTCATTAAGCGGTTTCGAGAAATAATATCCCTGAATGTAATCGCATCCTATTTCTGCAAACTTTGCAAGTGCTCTTTCTTCCTCGACACCCTCAACTAGAATCTTTTTGTTCATTCGCTTTAACATACGAACCGTATTGGTGATTACGGTCCACATCATCGGCTGATCCATATCATCAACCAAGGTCTTGTCCAATTTAACGATGTTAAGCGGCAGTGAAACCACTCTCGTAATGTTCGAATATCCGGTTCCGTAATCATCAAGTGAAAACGTCAGTCCGTAATCCGACAATTTCTTGATATTGGCATCCGTAACAACCGGATCATAATCGGCGGACGTTTCCGTTATTTCCAGATTAATCTGTTCCGGACGGACACCGTATTTTTCCATGTATCCTGTAATCTTTTCAAACAAATTGGCTTCGATGCACTGAGCAACAGACAAGTTAAGCTCTATATACTTAAGGCCCAGGTCCTCAAAATCACTGCTGCCGATAAATCTGCACACATCTTCGATAACAAAATCTCCGATCTGGTGAATGGCACCGCTTTCTTCCGCTTCGGGAATAAACAAGGCGGGAGAAACCATTCCGTATTCATCATCCTTAAGTCGTATCAGCGCTTCCGCAGATACAAACTTCTTTTCCTTTATCGAATAAATCGGCTGATAGTACATCTGGAAATTGAAATTCGAAATACCGCGGCTGATTATCTTGTCCATATCGCTCTTCATACGGAATTCCTTTGATTCCGAAATATCCGAAAGGACCGTAACACGGTGGTTGTCGGGAATCTTTTCATGGAACGTATGAATAAATGTCAGCAACGAATCCATCGAAGGTATATCGTTGGGGAACTGCATCAAACATATTCTCGAATCAAGAACAACTTCGAGGTGATCCAGCTTAATCGGCTCCTGCATGTATGCCAAAAGAACACGGCCTACATCGAGAACCTCTTCAAACAGATTCACATCGGAAATAAATCCGAATGCACCGTGGTCGAGATAGTAAACCTCGGAATGAATGTTCATTATCTTTGAAATCTGCTCCATCTTTCTGGATATCTTGTGAAGCAGCATTGAATATCTGTCCAGTCCCAAAGAATCACGAAGTATTTTGTGATTCGTAAATTTCAATACCAAAAACAGTGTCGGGCTCTTACTGTAAGCAACCTTTCTGCACTCTTTAACGAATGCATTGTAACTTTGTGCCTCAACCACGAAATCCACATTGTCTTCAGGTCGCTGAATACTGATAGAGAAGATGAGAATCAAAAGCATGTTGGCCAAAACATCCACACGCAAAGCCGGCCAAATCATCTGAGCCAAAACAGCCAGCGTCATAATCGGCATGAAAGTTAATATTAATATTGTCTTTGATTTTTCAAGAAGCTTCCTGGTTCTGAATCCGGTAATTACCGCGAAAACCAAATAGACAAACGCAGCGACGTAAAGGACATACATCAAAGGTCCTCTGTGATACACGAATTCCGAATCGATGTAGAATATTTTATGATGAAATGCATTCGTAACTATAAGAACCAGACTGATAAGATACGGGCTCAAAAAAGCCCATTTGGCCAATTTGTTCTGAGTCAGTCTGTACCACAATCCGGAATATGAATAAATGTAGAGAATATATAGAGGAGCCTCGGCGTTATGTATAATAAAATACATATACTCAACGAAATAACGTATCCAAAGATTATAGCGGTTAGTTTCGATAATCCAAGAGACGAAAGCTTCATCGCAGGTGTTGAACAACGCAGAAAGAAAAGAAGCGATTACCAGCAGGAAAAAGAGCATATTCGTACGCCCCTTTGTAAGTTTCCGGGCAGTAAGAGCCCCTACCATACAAAGAAGAGCTATAACGGAACAAAAACTGAATTGCAAACTGGATGTCATAATATTTATGTCTTTCTCTTGCGATTAAGTCTATTAAAAATAAACAGCCGAGTTTATTAGTGTGCTGGTACTATTATACTAGATTTTTCAAAAAATTTACACCGGTTTTTATAATTGTATATCAATATTCATAAATACCGGTTTTTCGTCGTACTTATCAGGTTTCAGAACCCAAACGGTGTCCTCTCCCTCGGTCTTTTCCAAAGAAAATCCCATGCTCTCGTAAAGGCGGCTCACCATATTGTTTTTCGCGGTTTTGTAATAATATCCGTAGATTTTCTTAATCCCGATTTCTTTTGCCTTTTGCACGAGCGAATTCATCATGCACTCTTCCATTCCGCGCTTTAATACTCTGCAACTCATAAGGAACAGTTTGATATGCATGGTGTCATCTTCCGTCTTTGCGGCCATAACGCTCACGAGTCCGTTATCGGCAAATTTGTCCGAAAGGCGCCCGCATACACAAACATATGAAGGGTCCTCCTGCATTGCCTTTATGTCGCTTTCCGAACAGCGAAGCGTCGTCAGGTTAAACTGATTTGATTTATTGGTCAATTGAGCTATTCTCTGAACATAAATATCCTCAAAGCTTCGTATTTTGGCTTCCATATTTAAGTTCTTCAAATAATCGTTGTAATCCGCAAAAGAAGCCATTTCTCTGTTAGCCATGGCTTTGGCGTGATACTGCTCCGTCTTTTTCAAATCTTCCTTTGAAAGGACAGTGGTCTCAAAATATCCGCCGTGATCGATAGCCTTTACGTAGTTTTCGGCACCGTCCATATTGGGAACGGCACACGTGCCTATCTGGGAATTGATGATGTCACGTTCTGCCGGATTATCGTCGGCAAAAACGAAACTGTCCACTCCCAAAGTCAGCTCGGCTGCTATTTCCGACAAATTGTTGCTCTTCGGCTCCCAGTTGGCTTTGATATCAACAAAGTCGTCAGGTTTTAAAATGCCGTCCGGATGATTCAATCCGGCAATGGCGTTATCGTAATCATTCTTTGAATCTACAGCCAGTATTACGCCCGTCTGCTTTAAATCTTTAACGTATTTTTGGAATTCCGAATAAATCTGTCCGTTCGGAACTTCGGGACCTATCGCTATGCCCTCCACGCCGTCATCTCCTACGATTCCGCCCCAGAGGGTATTATCCAAATCAAGTACCAGAGCCTTTTTGTTTTTGCCGTAGATTGATTTGATAATATTGGCCACGCTGAACGCCACGTGAGGAATAGCCTCCAAAGTGCAGGCATATTTATACATGTGGTAATACGTTGCGTCGCACCACTTATCAAGGCCGAAATCGGCGCTTAAATAATCTATATCGTTAATATAAAAATTCTCATGTGTCGCAGCATATTCGTAAAACGCTTCATTCAGTCTGAATATAAAGTTACTGCGTCCGCGATAATCCCATATGTCACGGTTTCCCATGATTCTGTAATTGGGGCGCTCGAAATTATTCTGGATTATGGGGCATCCGTATCTTTTGGAAGCGGCTTCCCACATTGCGGTATATTTGCCGATCTCGGCTTCGAAAAGAGCATCGGTATCTTCTTTGCTCATTGATGTATTCGGAAATTCCGTAATATTTCGGAAGTTGGTATGTATGTAGATAATATCCGGCTTCATTTCATCAAGCTCAGGTGTTCCGAACATTGCATCCTGAAAATACTGTCCGTACTCCGATTGATAAAATTCACCCTTTATCCCGTAATTCAATAATGCAATTTCCAGCTGCGAAACCACCTCGTTAGTGGTAGAGCCGCCCAAAACCGCCATTTTCTTTTCTATTTTGGGAATTCCGTTATTTAACAGTTCTTTCTTTATGGCTATCTTTTTTCTCAAAAGATATTTAGTATCTAACGGATAATCGTAATAATTCATTTTGTTACCAACCTGTTTCCTCTTAATGAAACGGGTAGGCTTTGAGCCTACCCGATTAAATTTCTTTTATTATATCACTTCAGGGCTAATTTACCAACCAGAAGTCAGCTCTCCTGCGCTTTTGACAGGATTCTCTTTATTACAGGAATAATGAACGCTCCCAGTGCTCCGGCCGACAAAGCTTCACCCGCTCCGATACTCAAAGCAAGGAGCCAATATGCATCTTTGATATTATAGACGTATATCAGAATGAGCGGTATCAAAAGGCCGTTAAGTATTATCGGCGGCAGGAGGTTCACACCTTTTACTTTGCGCAAAAGACGCGTCAAAACCGCAGCTGCCAATGTGGTCAGGGAGCCAAAAATAACATCGTACACCACGGCACCCGTTAAGGCATTGGCCAGTATGCATCCGACAAAAAGGCCCGGAACAGCTTCCGGCATAAATATCGGAAGCACACACAGGCACTCCGACAACCTCAGCTGAATGACACCTGACGACAGACCAAACAGGTTACTTATGAAGGTTAATACAACATACAGAGCACAGATAACCCCGGCTCTGACTATGTACAATGTTTTACTCTGCATTATGCTCCTTACGGAATATATCTGATATTGATTTCAACAATACTGCCATCTTCAACTCTGACAGAAGTATTCAGATGATTGAGGGTCATATCCTTTCCGTAATCCTTGAACTCTTTGGGAGTCAGAACCGTACCGTCGGGATTGTCGAGGTCTGAATTATCTGTAATAACGCAGTCGGGAGATACATAGATATTGGCTTCTCCCATATCGGCATATGTCGGGTAATCATCAAATCCGAAATATCTGAAGGTTCCGCCCTGTTCGTTGGCCTTAAACTCTGCTCCGCCTTCTTCGATTCCTCCGTTAACAAAAACTACTCCGTTTTTCTCTTCAACGGCAGTAACAACCATCTCTTCGCCCGATACAACGAGAGTATCGCCTTCACTCATGGTAGTCATATCAACGGCATCGTATACTTCGTCAAAATACAATTCACAGATTACTCCGTATGAATCCTGACATTCCTGATAAGTATCCATCTGCAAATCAGCCCAGAAAATACCGTCATATACGTTATTCGGGTCAATAGGCTCCATAGGCAAAGGAGCTATTGTCTTTGCTACAGTGTCGGGACGATTATCTGCTTCTTCAATCCATGATTTGATATCATCCGGCAGCTCTTCATCGGTACGTGTAAATACCGAATCGATTCCGTCAAAGGAAACCGTAAGTGTATCGCCGTCCAGAACATACGGATCGGCACTGCCGTCATAATTTCCGTAAAGGTTGCTCTCATCATATGTGCAGGGGATGACATCCTGGATAATCATATATCCAGTATTGTCTTCCTTAAGCCATACGTAATACGTTACTTCAACATTTTCACCGTCAAATTCTTCGGTATACTGCTGCTTGTATAAGCCCGGAACTACTGCTTCTTTTACTTCGGGTTCTGCGGTAGCGACAGTTTCCGCTTCCTTAACATCCTCTTTTGCTTCATCTGAAGCTTTGCAGCCGAACATTGACAAAACCATCACTCCGGCTACTAACATACATAATAATTTTTTCATTTTACTCCTCCTAAAATGCGAACCTATGCAGGTTCTACTTTTTCAAAAAAGGCTTTTGCTTCGAGCAAATCGTCGAAAATTGCATACGCCTTTTCCTTCATTTCATCCGTAGGCATGATCAAATCGGGAACCATAATCGGCTTCATTCCCGCATTGAAAGCGGATCTGATTCCGTTAATCGAATCTTCGATTGCAAAGGATTCGGTCGGATTAACACCCAGATTCTTACAGGCCAACAAATATATATCGGGTGCAGGTTTGCTAACCTTTAGCATGTCCCCGCAGGTAATGTTGTCAAAATAATCAATAAGGCCGGCTTCGGATAACTGCATTCGAACCGTTGCTTCCCTGGTAGACGATGCAAGCCCTACCTTAAAACCTCTGTCTTTGAGGAACGACAAAATCTCACGCGCGCCCTTTAATACCGGCAGCATGCCATGGTCAAAGCGCTGATGAAATCTGACGGATGCTTCATGCTGAAAATATTCAACATCAAAATCTTCTCCGTAATTATCTTTAAGTATCTGACGAGTCTTTACCACGGTGGTACCTATGCATTGTCTGAAAACATTCTCCATGTCGGACAGGTGGTTCTCATCGGCCAATTCCTGCCATACATTAAGGCATCCCCGTTCGGAATCAAAAATAACTCCGTCCATATCAAAAACAATTGCTTCGGCTGTCATCGTGAATTATTTCTCCAACTGATAGAAACCTATCTTTTTATAAACTTTGCGAAGAGTCTTGTTGGCAACATATGATGCTCTCTCGGCTCCTTCGCGGTATACGCTTTCAAGGTATGCCTTATCCTTCAGCAGGCGGTTGGTCTCATCCTGAATAGGCTTAAGCAAAGATAAAACAGCTTCGCCTACGGCAGGCTTAAATACGCCGTAACCCTGACCTTGGAATTCTTTTTCGATTTCTTCGTAGGTTTTGCCCGTTACTGCAGCATAAATATTCATCAGGTTGCTGACACCGGGTTTATTTTCCCTGTCAAAATGTACACAGTTTTCCGTATCGGAATCGGTAACGGCCCTCTTAAACTTACGTGCTATAACATCGGGCGGATCCATCAGGAAAACGCATCCGTCGGGAATTGATTTACTCATCTTTGAATCCGGGGTGGTCAGTCCGTAAACTCTGGCTCCGGTCTTTGCAATATAAGGTTCTGGAATTTTGAATACATCACCGTATATGCTGTTAAATCTCTGAGCTATGTCTCTGGTCAATTCAACATGCTGCTTCTGGTCTTCACCGACCGGAACATAATCCGGCTGATAGAGCAGGATATCTGCTGCCATCAACGAAGGATACGTAAATAATCCGGCGTTGATATTATCTTTATGCTTTTCTGACTTGTCCTTAAACTGCGTCATGCGCGAGAGTTCTCCGAACATGGTATAGCAATCAAGCACCCATCCCAACTGAGCATGTGCGGGAACATGCGATTGCAAAAACAATGTATTCTTTTCCGGATCCAGTCCGCATGCAATATATTGTGCCAGCTGTTGTATGGATCTGCGGCGAAGGTCAGCCGGGTCCTGTCTGACGGTTATCGTATGCATATCCGCCATAAAGTAGAAGCATTCAAACTCATTAACTCTGTCGGACCAGTTCTTTATAGCTCCCAGATAGTTGCCGAGATGAAGTTCTCCGCTCGGTTGTATTCCTGATAACATTCGCTTTTTAGTTTCTTCCATAACAATCTCCATTTCTGTAAATCATTCAATAACTAACACATCATTATATCGTAATAATAAATAGTTGCAACTTTAGTTCATTTCTGCATATCTTCATATACATGTTCGACTTCTTCTTTGGTCAGTCTGCTGTTATCAAATTTGTCATAAAAATTGACAGACATACTGGCCAACCTTCCGGCCTTGGCACGGGCTTTTCTCTTTTCATGTCCGTCTATGAACAAATAACTGACAACAGTGTCAGCAAAAAACCAAAACAGAATATATAAAAATTCCATGGTGAGACCGCCGATTCCCGAAAATGCACTCATCAATACAGCGGTTATTATCGTTCCGACACTCATGGCCAGAAACGTCAAGGTCAGATTCGAATTATTCTTCTGTACGGTTCCCAAACTGTACATGCAGTCTTCGCGTATTGTGTTGCGGATAGTTTCCTGCTCTTTCTCGGTAAAATGCGTTCCCGTAATCTCCAAAGAAACCGGATATTCAACGGGAATAAACGATACAGCGCTTTCTATGTAGCCGACAAACTCAGGATTCAATGTCTCGTACCCTTCGACACTGTACGGAGAAATAATGTCATCATACGAAGAAACTTTACACGGAACGGTCGCCACATCGCCATCCAAAAATTCCTTGCTGACCCGCTTCGACAAGTTCGCATCTTTGCTTAAAAATACTTTTGTGTTTTCTCTCTTTTGACGTAGTGAAAGCATCTTTTCCTCCGTTTATCTCAAAGTGATTTTTCAGTCATTATATCAGATTTCTTAAATATTGTTCTATTGCCGAATTGTCTGTATCTTAAATAAGCTGTAAATCCGCTGATAAACCATACGATACCGACAGACCACCAGATACCCCATAATCCGATAGCGGGCACAGCCGTCAGCAACACAGGAACAACGAATCGTCCGATTACTTCAACTATTCCGTTAAGGAGTGCAAAGAAAGCATCTCCGAGACCGTTAAGTACGCCTCGAACCACATAAATGACACCCAGGAAAACATAGAACAGGCTGGTAATTCTGAGGGCCTTCGCTCCCATATCGATAACTTCACTCTCATTTACGAATATCGACATTATCTCATCACCGAACATTTGAATTATCGGAAGCATAACCACCGAGAAAATGACCATGACCAAAAAGCTTTTACGATAGCCTTTGACTACTCTGTCGTTTTTGGCGGCACCGTAGTTTTGTCCGGTGTAGGTCGACAAAGACGCTCCCAAGGTTTGATACGGCTGGTGAATCAGCTGCTCTATTCTGCTCGTTGCGGTAAAGGCTGCGATGGCAACCGCACCGAAGGAGTTAACAACTCTTTGAAGAGCCATACATGAAATCGCAATCAGAGAAAATTGCAATGACATCGGAATTCCCAACTTAATAACGGATTTCGTTACTTCCGCATCACGGGCCATTTCGTCTTTATTCATCTTGAAGTACGAATTGGTCTTTACTGCAAATATCAGGCACGCTATTCCCGAAAGGAACTGTGAAATGACGGTAGCTATAGCGGCACCGACAACCCCGGTATTCAAAGCATATACAAAGAAAACATCAAGTCCTATATTCAAAAAGCAGGAAATGATTAAGAAAATGAGCGGTGTTTTGGAATCTCCCAGCGCCCTTAACATGGAAGAAGCAAAATTGTACAGCGAAACAAATACTATTCCGATGCAATTGATTCTCATATAAGCCAATGAGTCTCCCATGATATTGGCCGGAGTATTCAAAAGCATCAATATGGGCTTAGCCAAAAAGAAGGCGCAGATTCCGACCGTAAGGGGAAATACCAGCATAATGTATCCCGTATTGGCTATACTCCTTTTTACTTTAAACTCATCGCCTTTTCCGAAAAACTGCGAAGTAATGACTCCGCCTCCGGAACCTATTCCGTTACATAGTGCAAAGAACAAAAAAGTAATGGAATTGGTGGCTCCGACAGCCGCCAGGGCATCGGAACCGACAAATTTGCCGACGATAATCGAATCGGCCAGATTGTAAAGCTGCTGAAACAAATTTCCTATCAGCATGGGAAGTGCAAATCTGACCAATAAGGATAAGGGCTCGCCTTCGGTCATGTTAAGAATACTTGATTTTCTGTTAGCCATTCTATCTCCAATATGCGTTTATGACGCAAAACGGGATTTCGAACATTGTCCGAAATCCCTTATTTTTGTTAATCAAAGTTAATTAGTTGGCAGCCGAAGCGGAACTTGAACTTCTGGCTGCAGCGGAGGCAGTTTCCATAACGATAATCATCATAATGATTTCTTCTATAAGAACCATAGCCAAGGTGCTTGAAATCATGGAAGTCAACATTGAGGTGTCTTCGGGCAGATATGATATCATCACTATAAGCTGTGCATACATTCTTCTGATTCTGGCAGAAGTGCTGTACCATCTAAAGCCCTTTTGATGCTTCAAATAATCATCTACTTCGGCTACTTTGGCTACGATTTCATCGGAGCTCATGTCAAGCAATGTCAATGCTCCGATGGCCCCCAGACCGAATTCTTTGTTAATAGGCTTTTTCGCTGCTTTGAATCCCTTAATCAGATCCTTAACCTTTTCGGACTTTTTATCAACGGAACATGAATTGAGGGCCAGTACCTGTGCCAAAGTATGAACAGCGTTCTTAAATACGTAAACCTTTTTGTTGGCTTCATAGCACGCTTCGATTTCTTCGATGATCAAATCGGTATTGGCACCGGAAGCTACTATCATTGCCAGATATCCTCTGTCTTCGTCGCATATAAGTAAGGGATGTTCTTTTCTCAATTTTTTGTATATGTCATCGAGCTTTTCGATGTTCTCATCAGCTTTTGCCAAGCCGCCGTTTTCATATATTGTCAAGGCTGCCATGACCATATTGGCTGAAGCCGTGAGTTTATGACGTTCGCGAAGCTTTTTATACACTTCCAAAGCTTCGGTCAAATACTTTTCGGGATCCTCTGCCAGAGTCATTTTGGTAATAACCAACGTGAAAGCTATGCCGCGAAACTCAGAAAAAATGCTGGCTTTTTTCTTCAACAGCTTTTTGCATTTGACATATTTATCAATATCAGCTCTTTTTCCCTTTGAAGCATACAAAAAAGCAGACATAATGGCTGTAGCATTGCTGTCAATCTCCCAAAGCATCTTATTTCGAAGCAATTTTCTGTCTTCAACTATATTGTCGCATATAACTTTAACCTGATTATCCATATTATCTCCTTTCGTATTTCGAAAACATACGTATATTATACCCTTTCTCCAAGGGTCGGGCAACGATGTATGCCGGCTTTATATTTGATTATCCGAAGTCAGATATTCCCGAAGGAGGCTGTCGGCTTTATAAAGAGCATCAACATGCATGGCACCGGTATTATTGGAATTAACGATTATCCGTCTGCCCTCATGCATAAATTCCACAACAATCATACCGCCCATAGGTCCGGCTGCTTGTTGACCTTCGTACGAAGGCAGGTTTTCTTCCTGAATAAACGCTTCCAGTTTTTTGACCAGTTCCTCATCTGCTTGGTATCTAGCGTATTCCTTCGCTTCGACTGCCGGGCCCATATACGAATAAAGCTCATATTTTCCGTCGCCGGTTTCGTACAGAATTCTCTCTGTCAGTGAATTCCCCATAAGTGAGGACATCGACGCAGAGCAGAAACGAAACACCAACCTTAATTCATTATTCATATTTAACCTTCCTTATTTGAGTTATACGAATGAGTGCCGGCGATTTATTCGTTGAATATTTTAATCCACTTTCCGCTCTTTAATCTGAAGATACACCATATCGATTTAACTACCTGGTCGATTTTCAGCATAAAATAAATCCAAAATGCATCCCAATGCCAAACCAGACCGGCCAGTGCACCCAAAGGCACAGACATTATCCATAAAAACAAAATGTCCGCCGCCATCAAAAACTTGGTGTCTCCGCCACCACGCAAAACGCCTTTGGTCAGAATACTGTTCATCGACTGGAATACTACAATAATGGCAATCGAATACATCAATTCACCCGCCAAGACCTTTGTTTCCGGCGAAACATCATAGAAATTGATAACAGGATTGCTGATTAAGAGAATTATTCCGCCTCCTATGACACCAACGGCAAAAGCAAGTCCCAAGAACGTCCATGCCTGTTCCTTGGTCTTTTCAACCTCACCGCGTCCCAGGGTATGTCCCGTCATGATGCAGCTGGCATGGCATATACCCTGAATAAATACGGTACTTAACTGCTGCGTAACGACAGTAATAGAGTTGGCCGCTACGAAGTTCTCTCCGATACGTCCCATAACCATGGCTACAGCCGAGTTTCCCAAAGCAAGCAGTGTATCGGATACAAAAACGGGCATACTGATTGAAATATATGTGCCTATCAAATCCTTACACTTAATAAACAAATCTTTGAAGCGATATTTAATCTTTTGATCGATAAAGAACAAATATCCGCATATAAACAGGAATTCAAAAATTCTGGCTATCAAAGTTCCGATACCGGCACCTTCGATTCCGTATGCGGGCAGTCCCAATTTACCGAAAATAAATATGTAGTTACAAAAAATATTTAAAAAGAATGCACCTATCGATGAATACAGCGGAACAGCCACTTGTCCCACACTTCTAAGTACTATGGTCGAAGTCAGCGCCAGTCCCTGCAGCAAATAACACGGAACCATCCACTTTAAGTACCGAAGGCCCTCTGCTATAACCGCACTTTCGGGCGTGTACAGTCTCATAATGAGTTCCGGGCAAATAATGGTCGGC
This sequence comes from Lachnospiraceae bacterium, assembly GCA_045640905.1. Lineage (GTDB taxonomy): Bacteria > Bacillota > Clostridia > Lachnospirales > Lachnospiraceae > JAILLW01. The sequence goes on along the minus strand of JAZUFW010000081.1, from coordinate 23,160 downwards.
AAAGTAAACACCAAAATAGCCAATCCCGTACACAGCCTGAGCATTAAGCTGATGGTCTTTTTAAGGGAAGTGATGTCTTTCATTCCCCAGAAACGGGATGTCAATACACTGGCGCCCATGCCAAGTCCCATACAACAAATCTGAAAAATATTGACAAACTGGTTTGCCAACGCTGTAGCAGACATTACGGTTTCTCCCAGTTTTCCTACCATCACGGTGTCTGCCAAATTGACGCCTATCGTAATAACGCTCTGGAGCGTTATGGGAACCGCTATGGCCGCAGCCTGCTTGTAAAACTCTTTATCTCTAACAAAAAATCTCAATTACTGCTTATACCTTTCGTGTAAATTTTTCCATAAAACGCCATGCATGTTCGCAGGAATGATATCTGCATTCATGGCCTTGTCCGCTGACGGAAGCAAATGCCGTACGGGTTATTCCATCGCGGCTTTCAAAATAATTTATGGTCAGGTAACTGTCCCTATCGGGGTCGTATATTTTTTCAACTCGGTCACCTGATATGCCCCAAATTCTGTCGGGCCAGTTTTCGTGGTCTTCAAAATGAACATTATACTCCGTTACCGCTTCATTGACATCAAGAACATACTTCATTCGGTCGTAACACTTCTGTGCCTGGAAGGGCAATTCCGGAAGCGGAGTTTCTTCGCCGCCGACATAGAAAACGGGTACGGGAACAGACTCGTTAATCTTTACGGGTGCCGGCTTTCCGAATACGTTCAAGCCAACTTCAAAAGTAGCATCCATGGGAGCCAACGCAGCAAAGCATGTCGGATATTCCTGGAACAAATCCCAACTCTTGCATCCGCCCATTGAAAATCCCGAAGCATAAATTCTTCGTTCGTCTATTTCATATTTATCTTTAAGATGCTTCAATAATTCCATCATCTCGGTAGCGGTGCTGTTTAGATGGTCTTCGATGCAAATGAGCAAAAAGTCATGATCATGCGCCACACGATACCAGCCCGAGACCTGTGAAATGTGCATGGCGGAATCACCGCCTCCATGGAAGCATAAAAGCAGCGGAGCAGGTCCCTTTTCAAACAAATCTTTATTGTAGTACGCAATGTATCCGACAGGATGAGTTTCGGTTCCCTTATAGTCTCCAAAATCATCCTCTGTGGTTTTAACATCAGTTTGAGCGAATTCTTCAACCATATTGAGGCTTTCAAAATCCACGGTTTCTTCCAAGGTTCCGACCCATCCCCAACGCATATGCTTTTTCAAAAAGTTCTCGTATATTTCGGAATAATTCATTCCGTTAGCTTCGTAATAATAATCCGTCGCTTTCTTAATCTCATCATTAACGGCATCCGAATTGTTAACGGAAACAATCGGCATATCCCGTCTTTGGATATCGGGAACTACGGAAAGGTCAGCAAGAACACATCCGGTCGGAACTATATCTGCCGTTCCCCAAAGGCCCTGACCTTCTATCTTTCTAAGGAGGTTTTTAGCCACATAATCCGCAGCCTTTTTCTGTGCAAACAGAAAAACTCTGAAAATGGCGCCGCGTATGGCATATCCGTCTGTCGTATTGGTAAAGCGATTTTTCAAAACGGCAACACCGTCTTCATGATATTGATGTATCTTTGACTCGGCTATCAGTTCCTCATACAGTCCGTCTTTGGCATCATCCCAGCCGTTTTCGGAATTGGGGTAAACAAAAACTACCGAAGTTGCTTTCTTTTCGGCTACCTCGAAAAGACCGTTGGCCTTGGCTTCTCTTTCGGCCTCTTCAAGAGTCAGTTCCTTTTCGGACAACACGATTAAGTAAGGGGCTTCATAACCGAAATTAATGATATCTTCGGGTAAATCCGTCTTCGGAACTATCACTTTAACATTGAATTTATCAAAAGAATGTTCCCAGCCTTTTGAACAATCCAGATTAATTATTTGCGGTTTCTTATCCATTGCGACTCCTTGTTATTTTATAAATGTGATTAATGACTATTATAGCATTTTTCAGCTTGAATTTTTTCATCCACCACCTGGAAGATATAAAACTTCAGATAGTAGCTTTCATCTGCCGACCACAGTATCGGATGATCCGGGGACTGGGTTCTGAATTCAACCTGGCGCAGACGTTTGTGAACACTCTTTGCCGCCTGACCTATCACCTGCGTAAAGAGCTCCTGCGTCATAAAATGTGAGCAGGAACAGGTGGCAAAATAGCCTCCGTTCTTTACCAGTTTTAATCCCTTCATATTGATTTCTCTGTAGCCTTTCATGGCGTTTTTGGTAGCCTCTTTTGATTTGGTGAAAGCAGGCGGATCCAAAATGACCACATCATACAGTTCACCGGCTTCACACAGTTTCGGAAGTTCGTCCAAAACATCCGCCACGCGGAATTTCACCGTATCTTCAAGATTATTTCTCTTGGCATTTTCGGAAGCCTGATTGACTGCAAACTCGGAAATATCCAATCCTGTTACTTCCTTTGCTCCCGCAATTCCGGCGTTTAAAGCAAACGTTCCCATATGCGTAAAGCAGTCGAGGACTCTCTTCCCGCGACATATTTTCTGGATTGCTTTTCTGTTATATTTCTGATCCAGGAAGAAGCCGGTCTTTTGTCCGTTTTCAACATCTACCAGATACTTGACACCGTTCTCGCAAATAACAACATGCGGATCAAACTCTGCTCCGATAAATCCCTTATGAGGGAACAGTCCTTCCTTTTTTCTGACAGGCGCGTCACTTCTTTCGTAAACACCCGATACGGAAAAACCGTCTTCGGCCAATACTTTCTTTAGAATATCAACAATCTGTTCTTTAAAGAAATCTATTCCGAGGGCAAGGGATTCAACTACCAGAATATCGTCATACTTATCTATAACCAGTCCCGGGAGAAAATCCGCTTCACCGAATATCACCCGGCAGCAATTCAAATCTTCCCACGACATGACAGTTTTACGATACTCCCAGGCATTTTTAACACGCGAATATAAAAAAGCCTCATCAACTTCTTGGTTCACATCTCTGGTCATCATTCGAATGCGGATTTTGGAATTCTGATTGATGAACCCGTTTCCGAGAGGAAAGCCGTCAAAGTCGTGTACGGTAACCATCGAACCGTTTTTGAATCTGCCGGTAATCGACTCTATTTCGTTATCATATATCCAGGCACCACCCTGCTTTAAGGATCTGCCTTCGCCCTTTTTTAACGTAACTACAGTATTGTACATATGTGCGTCCTACTTCTTTTGTTCTGTCGATTTCAGATTAACGGTGTCCGCTATGTGCTTAATCCTGCACATAACCCAAGGAACCAAAATCATAACGTAGATGATAAAAAATGAATAGCAAATATATTTGGAGGCGTCGCGGCCGATATAGTTCTGCATAAGGTCAATCGAATACGTATCCCAAAAATACAGCGGAACCAGCGCTATCACTCCGACAATGCATCTATCTTTCCACGAAAGCATCATTTCATCAAAATTGAATTTACGTCTTTCAAAATATCTGCACACGGAAAAAGCCGATAGCAGCCCGATGCCTTCATATGAATCAGCACGCATCCTGGTAGGGTCAACCAGCAATGAGCCATCTTCGAGATACTGCAACGGATACGGCTTGCACAGGTAATAAATAATTAATGCAACGCACAGAGCCAAGCTCCCTATCAGCACCCATTTGTCGCGATTCGTGTCTTTGTCGGTCCACTTTTCAATCTGTACGGATACAAACATCATCAATACAGTAGCACCGCAACCGACTATTACATCCTTTGGTGTATGAACTCCCAAATAATTTCGCGAAAACATTGTGGCGCCGATGAGCAGGAACAGTACTATCGTTACCCACTTACATATCTTTCGAAACCACATTCCGATTCCACCGTATGTTGATGTAGCAGCGGTTGAATGTCCGCTCGGGAACGAATAACCTGTCGCAGCGACTTTCGAATCCCCGTAGGGTTCTACTCTCGAATCAAGTACCCATGGTCTGTTAATGCAGCAGGTCAGTTTCAAAAAGCCGTTCATAACCGAAGCTCCCGTATAGCCAGCGAGTATATATCTGCCGGCTTTGCGGTCGAACACCCAATAAATAATGCATATTGCTGCAAGTGGGAAAAAGCTTACGGATAATTTCGTAATAACATCCATAAACGGCACTATAAATGCTCCCCACGATTCTCTGATTTCCTGTAATAATAACAAATACTCTATTTCCATATTTGCCTCCGTAATATGTTAATGCTTTCGTCATGTGTCATAATAATCTGCCCATTATTATATCACAACATTCCCGATTAACTGTTGAAAAGAACGTCACTTGCGGTATAATACTGTTATGTAAACTATATTGTCGTTTAGGAGGCAAAATGAAAAAAGTAAATTAATAAAATCATGTATGGCGGTCATGTTGGCCGTAGCCATGCTTCTTCCTCAAGTCAGCACCTATGCTGATGCCATATCGGAGGAAGCCGAGCGTTGCTCGTCTTTTGAACTCGGAGATGGCAAAAAGGGGGGCGCTCTTTTTGGCCTACCACCAGGTTGAAGACGTAATAGAGCCCACTGTTTCCGATACTATGTCCACGGATTATCCCGAAAAATTCGACCTGAGAGATTTCGGTGTTGTTACCCCTGTCAAGAATCAGGCTCCCTTCGGAACATGTTGGGGGTTTGCTACTATAGCAGCATCCGAAACCAGTATCCTCACGGCTTCGGGACAAACATATGACGAAACCGGTCTTGATTTATCCGAACATCATCTGACTTACTTTGCCAGAACAAATGTTGATGATCCGGACGATTCGCAGTTCGGTGAGGGAATCTACATGACAGACCCCACATATAGTCCCTTTAGTACCGGAGGCATGTTCGTAACGGCCACCAGCGTTCTCTCTTCCGGAATGGGCCCCGTATACGAGGAAAGAGTACCTTATAGAGGAAAGAACTCCGAGACAAAGAAAATGGTAATGTTCCTAAATCTGTTCTACAGTGACGAAGATGATTGGTCGCTGCCCGATGAATACAAATATGTCCAGGACTACCAGTTGATAGATTCGAATTGTCTGAAGTCTCCTTCGGTATACAGTTTAGAATATGATGATATCGAAGCTGATCCCGCAGTACGTTCCGAATGGTATCTGGGAAATGATATGGCAGCAATAGATGCTATTAAGTCAGAGCTCATGGACGGCCTGGCAGTCAGTATCGCTTTTGCTGCAGACACATCTATGCCCGGACAGGTTCCGGAAGACGGAGAAATACCGTGTATTGGCGAAACTGCCGACGGCAAATGGCTTCACTATACACCCGATTGTCGTCCGATAAATCACGCAGTAACCATAGTCGGTTGGGATGACACTATCAAAAGAACCGATTTTATCGATCATTCCAATGATGAAGGCGGAGACGGATTACCTCATCAGCCGGAAGGTGACGGTGCCTTTATAGTCAAGAACAGTTGGGGAGCATCAACCAACGAATTTCCCAATATAGGTTCCTGGGGAAATGCAGCGAACGGACAGCACGACGGATATTTTTATCTTTCATACTATGATCCGACACTAAATGCTCCGGAATCGTTCACATACCTTCCTATGGAAAACGAATCTCCTTACATAATTGATCAATACGATTATATGGTAACGGATGAAGTCAATGGTTGGCTCGCAGATACCGAGCTTTTAATGTCGAATATATTTACCGCAGAATCAGACGAATACGTTGATTCCCTCTCCTGCCAGACTTTCGTCCCGAATACAAAGGTAACTTATCAAGTATATAAACTTACTCCAGATGCAGCCTCACCAACAGACGGTTCATTGGAAGCTACGATTGAAAGCGAATATGATCACGCCGGCTATCACCGAGTTTTCCTGCCGGACTCTGTATTCATTGAAAAGGGATGCAGCTATTCGGTTGTTATCAGCGAAAAATTCGATTACAAAGGACAAACCTATAGCGGACTCTGCACCAAAAAGGGTATGAACGAAGCCGGTATGCTCCAATATGTCGAAGAGTACAGAAAAAAGAATCCCACAGGAGAAGACGAAGAAGAAGTCAGTGTAAATGACATTTGTCCGTGCTATGGGTTAGGTGTGGTAAATCCCGGTGAAAGCTTTGTCTACATTGATGAGTTATCGAGCTGGTATGACTTTTCGGATATGGTAGAAACTCTCAGCATTAATTCAGGCGACACATATGAGCATGATTACGATAACTTCCCCATCAAGGCTTATTGCAGTTTCGCCAATGAAGCTGAGGCGGCTGCTTACAGCAAAGATAACCTTCCGGACCTTTCCTATGCAGAACCCGCAACAGTAATAGATATCCCCGGATTGGGCAAGCTCGTTGCAATATGTCTCGGAGGTTTGGTTCTCTTTATCGTAATCATAATAGTAACAGTCAAGTTGATTAAACGAGCCGTACGCAAGAAAAAAGAAAGAAAAGCCAAAGAAAAACAAAATTAAAACAAAGCAGGGGCAGATGATTTTCATCTGCCCCTTTTAAAGGAATCAATATATTTACTTAATAAAAAATTTTATTCTCTTTATCCCCATCAAGTCAATAATATTCAACGTTTTACGACTCCGAAATCTGCTTTTGTTCTTCAATATATTTTTCCAGTATTTCGGCGGCCGACCCGATGATTTCGGGACAAGGTCTTTTTGAATAGTATTCTTTGGTACGTTCTTCCGGAACAGGCGAATCATGTCGGACGGACAGTCCCAGCAATTCCCGGCATACTATCGAGCCGTGTTTTTCTTCGAATCTGTGAGCCAATTCCTGTATTCTGGCATAATGGTCGGCTTTGACTTCGCCCTTTTCAGGCCCCGAATATCCGTACAAGAGCCCCATAACCATAAACATTCCGCTAACGGAACCGCATACCTCGCGCAGTCTCCCCATTCCTCCTCCGAAGGAACAGGCCAGTTTTGATATCGTCTTCTCGTCTATATCAAGCAAATCCTTAAATGCCAATACCAGAGACTGTGAACAATTATATCCCTGATAGAAATAATCCATGGCTGCTTCTTTTCGTGTCATTATTTTTCTCCTAAATCAAGTTGCGTTGCAATTTATTCCACTATATCCGATGCGGGCTGTTCGGCGTATCCATTGCTGACGATTTCTCCCCATTTTCCTGTATCCACGCTATAATCCTGCGTCGCAATATCGGTATATTCCGAATCCACCAGCATATATTCCAAATGTGTTTTGTCATCGTCGCAGACTATCTTGCCGTTTCCGAAATTCAAACCTTTGGCTTTAACCGAGATACCTTTATCTACTATATCCGCTTCATCATATGATTCTGCGGCCGTAAGAACATATTTGCCATTTAATTTTATCAGGCTTCCATCCTCAATTTTACTTTTTGAAACATTATCAAGTAACAGTACAAATCGGGTTTCTTTCTTTTCGTACAGTTCCTTTAGAGGAACGTATCCCTCATCACATGTTTTGGCGTCAAAAACCGCTACCGCATGATCTTCAAACAAAACAATCTTTTCCAGCCCAAACATATTATCTTTGGGATATGTATAGATGTCGCAGGGGCCATCTTCACCCTCAACCTTAATGTCCGTACTTTTGCAACCTGTCAATAATGATAGCAGCATAAGCATCGTAATCATGGCAATTAATTTTTTCATTCCGCATATTCCTCCTTAACCAAGCACGTTGATTGTAACAAAAAACATCAAACAATACCAGTTTTGACAGGTTTCATTGACCCGCAAACATCAACTGAAAATGCGTTACGCCCGCAACTTTTACCGATTTTACTCATGATACACAGAATACATTTTCACCACTTCGTCAAACGGAACTGCTTCGGATATCTTTTCAAAATGTCAACAAAAAAAGGACTCCATAAATGGAGTCACACATCATAGCAAAATACATCCTCGCTTTTGAAAACCTATTATTTTTCGATCAGCGATATACTTTTCAAGTTCACGCGAAAGATTCTTTATTTCGCACCCTATCGAAAACTTTCCGTTCCTTTCGCAGGCCCACACCACATTTACAGTGCCTTCGAGGAATTCAACTTTCCGGTCCTTGAATATCTCATACTCATCAATTCCGACAAAGCTGATTTCGCTTCCGATCGCAACCGTCTTTGCGACTTCAACAGATGGTGTATCAATCACCTCGATTAAAATGCCGGACTCGCTAATATTCGCAATCATTCCTGTGAACTCTATTTTTCCAAATTCGCCGCCCGTAATATAAAAATTGGCAGCGACATCAATTCGCTCCCTTGAATACTTTCTTTGATCTGACATTTGCTCGTTCCCATTTCCCCAAAGCACATACTTCCAATATAGTATACCCCCCCCGAAAAAATCACGCAAGTCCTGATTTCTCAAGGTTTGACGCGGGCCCCATAAGTTGGACTGCGCTTCATCATATAATCTATTATGGAATTAAAAGCTGTTCTCCAACATAAATAATATATTCACTACCTATCTTGTCTTTATTTGCATCATATATCTTTACCCACTGGCGCTTATCACCATAATATTTCTCTGCTATTTTAATAAGATAGTCATTAGGTTGTACTGTATAACAGATAATTTCATTTTCTGCAATTGCATTAGTAAGCTTATTATGCTCATACTGAATATCATAAAGACCAAGACATGCATCCATTCCCGAATTGGAACTAAATGATTTTATAAGTACCTTTTCCCAGGAACCATATTTTTCAAAAAGGCTCTCAGCCGTAGGTCCATTCTCATTTCCATATGTCTCAAGGTTACTTTTCTTTACCTTCTCCAATCCCTCTGGATCATTTTTATAAGTTGTCAATCTCAGTTCATTTCTCTTCGCACTTACTGCACGGGCGATTTCTTCTACTGACTTACCTTCTTTAGACATCTTATTCCATAATTCATACTGCTCATCAAAGCTCGCAAGATACTTTATTCTATCCTGCCTTGCTTTCTCAACTACTACTGGATCACTCCAGTCATAGGACGCATATTCTCCTAATCTCGTTGAATCAGGGGCAGGCGAAAAGCCATAAATTGCATTAGGATTTACAACTATGTCCTCCATCGCCTTTGCATTTAATCTTGGATCATGAACATACACACACTTATATTCAGATGCCTCCTGAGCCTCGGCCTTCACACTTACAGGTTGCAAAAAAGTCGTTGCAAAAACTGCCATAATTAATGCTATAACGATACTTTTCTTTTTCATCTTAGTAAGTCCTCCCTTATCATTTAGTTATAATTGTCAAAACAGAAAAAGCCGTAAAACTGCTTAGACATAACACCAAAACAGCCGCCAGAATCGAAGCGCTGCACAAGGACGCAATTGTGAAAATAATAGCATTATTCTACCAGATCTTTACTCTGTCTTCGGGCGCAATATACATTCCGTCACCTTCCTTGATTCCATATGTCGAATAGAATTCATCAAACTGAGCAAGCACAACATTTACTCTTAAATACGGAATCGGATGTTCATCATACATTGCCATATACTGCACATAGCCCGGAGTAATATTAGAAGCCCAAAGGCGCGAATAGCTCTTAAAGAACAAATCGAAATCAAAATCATCCCGTTGGGCAGCAAGTCTTAAAAGCACGCCAATGCCGGCCATATCAGCGCAAACCTCTCCCTTGAGCTGCTCACCGTCACAATATATGCCATCCCATACCTTAATATTATCATAGTAATCAACCATTTTCTATCTGAGGCCTTCGAAAGTCTGCATATCTTCATCGGTCCACCAGCATTTATAATTACCGACTTCATCGTAATTGGCGCCCGTAGGATCAAAGGCGTGTGATATCTCATGTCCGATAACAGCTCCGACCTTGGCATATACTTCTTCGATAGGCATATCTTCGTGATACAGCACATCTCCGACAAGACCCGGGAGAATATTGATTCCGTTCGTCATAGGGTCATAATATGCATTTGCTGTAATCGGAGTGGCCGCAAATTCCCCAAAAATAAAAGACTGAGGTCAAGTATACCCCCAAAGAAATTTCTGCAACCCCTTATTTTATAAGGTTTATAAGGTTTTAACTTTTATTCGAAAAACTTCAATTCAAATCAAAATTCATAATAGCTTTACGAACTCTCTTTGAAACAATCCAAGCCAAAGCCAGTTTCAATATATCCGGAATGATATACGGGAAAACACAAATTGAAATTACTGCGCCTACGGAATAAGCAGATCCTCGAATTCCATAGACAACTTGAAACCAAAGCGTTCCAAATATATAACAAATTAACAATCCGACTGCAAGCGCAACCAATCGATATTTTTCTTTTTGGGGAAATATCGTTTCAAACAACCGATAAATTAATGCTGCTGCCAGCAAACCAATTATATACCCACCGGTCGGCCCAAGTATATGGCCAATACCTCCCTGAAATCCGGAAAACACCGGCAGACCGACACAACCTATAAAAACATATAGTGCTATTGACATGAAGCCCGCTTTCCCGCCCAGCAAAATCAAGCTGCAAAACACAGCAAAAGTCTGCATCGTGAAGGGAACCGTAGCCGGAATTGTCAGCCAAGAGCAAACTATCATAAGGCCCGTCATCATAGCAATAAACGCCATTCGCTTAATCGACATCTTTCTCTTTCCTACTGCTTTCCGGGAATATTTATTCAGAAGACAAGAATTTCCAAAATCACAGTAATCACCAGAAGAACCACACCACATATTCTTGTCAGCATCGTCTTCCTACTGCCATCTTCCATGTCCCTAACCGCTCCCAGCAGAAAAGAACCTTTTCCGGCACACAATAATATACCTATAACTCCAAATGCAGCAATTATAATAATTGCAATCACCAATTCTATCGTATTCATACAGTCACCTATCAAAAACGGGATTAGGTCCAATAAGGTTTCTGGTCCTTATGGGTGTAGCCTTGCAGTTTGCTCTGATATTCGGATAGAATTGTCTCATACTTCGATAATATCGCAGGCTTTACTTTCCCGTCAGATTTCATCGCTTCAAGTGCGACCTCAAATTCTTTCAGATTTTTCTGAGCATTATCTTTATAATTATTGGACATATTCATCACGAGTCGTTGGATAATAATATCAATTTCTTTTTCTGTTTTAGTCTTAAATAATCCCATCGCTATTCCTCACTACAGGTCCTGCTTCAGTTTCTTCAGATATTCCTTCTTCAATTCATTGGATTCCTTGAGCTTCGAGATCTCATCTTCCAAATGAGATACATACTCTCTGGCCAGCTTCACTCCTCCGCGAACGGAAATATCTTCATTTTACTCCAGCTCATTCAACCAACTTTCAAACATAATTCTTACCTGGCATCGGAGCCACAGCACTTAATATCCTGCTCTGTACTTCCGCTATTTCCTATATTTCGAATCTGCATATAAATTTTCTCGATTTCCTCTGCCGGAAACTTGGGAAAGGCTTGACACAATCCCTCCAAATCAATTCCGCATCCGGCCATTCCTTCAACAGCACGCTTATCCTGGTCATTCATCGATTTTCTTTCTCCTATTCATCCATTTCATCCAAAGCATCAAAATAATTGTTCATAAAGTCAGTCATATTTAATGCTTTGTCCTCTGCTTCCAAAAGAGCCTCAACATCATCCGGCCATTCATCACCTTCATCAATTCCCTGCTCAGACAGCCAGTCGTCTGCTGCCTCAAACTGCATTAGTCTGCCATCATCGGATTCAAGTGTTACCAAAACCTTTAACGGCTCATCATCCTGACGTTCTTCGCAGCCAAAGTCGGCCTCCATTATATGTTTTACCGTCCACATCAGAAAAATTCACACCCTCTTTTAGCAGGCGCCTCCTCGCCGGAAATATATCCGCGTCTAAACTCCATATTTATTTCTTTTAGTTCCTTCTTGCCATCAATATAGTCCTGATACATTTCCGCAAGCCCGGCAGCGCATCCATCGCAGGAGCCCTCAATAGTTCCAAGCGATTCCGCCACAATGGCTTCACGTTGTTCGCGGGTTGTGTCTTTAATTAGGTATGTCATTTTATTTAACCTTTCAAAAATGATAATCAGTTTTACAGTTTATTATATTTGGTTGCTACACCTTTTGCCTTGTCAACCGGATACTTTGCCTCGTTCTGGTCCATCTTAGCATTCACAATTTCGTCAGCATCCAGTCCCAGTTTATCAAGCATATTCTGGCAATAAACAATTACATCCGCCAATTCTTCCCTGACTTCATTAATATCGTATCCGTCATCGCTCCACTGAAAGCACTCGAGCAGTTCATTTGCCTCTATGGAAATGGACTTTGCAAGGTTGGCAGGTGAGTGAAACTGATCCCAGTTTCTGTCTTCTGAAAACTTTCTGATTCTATCAACTGTTTCTTTTTTCATAAATCCCCCTTAACCAACTCTCTTCTTCAAATATTCTCTTAATGCCTCATCTTCACAATAAACAAAGCATCCCTTCTGACCTCGCGTAAGTAAAACTTTGTACGTGTTTCGTATCAGTTTATCCGCAAGTTCCAAATCCTTACACGACCTGATTTTACTGGTCTTATCGTCTTTTGATATTGCTTCTTTATCTGTGCAGACATGTCCGTTTTTGAATACTAAATCTCGCCCAATTATTACTCCAACATAGTCAAATTCCATACCCTGTACTGTATGGATACATCCTATCTGTTCAAAAGAATCGGGATTAATTGCAAAAACACTGTCATTCTCCAAATTCCATTTAGCATGGAAATCTTCTATAATGACATCCCATTCTCCACGTTTGTTCTTAACATTCCAATCATAGCAGTAGCCGGCGCACATTCTCGACTTATTGCGCTCAGCATTCATAATTCTGAGTGCCTCTCGCATCATATCCGGTGTGTCAAACACTCGTAAATCAAAGGATTTGTCATCAAAAGACTTATTGGCTGTTTCTCTGACTTCCAATACATCATCCAAGAATGCAATATATCCGTCACTGCCGTTGCATCTAAACTGTGATTCAAGTTTGAACGGCTGTACCGTATCCAGCGTAGCTCCCATATCCAGGGCATAGCGCTTAATAGCATCCACATTGTAGCAATCATTTACTGTAATTCTTTGATCTTCATCGACAAAAAATACTGAAACCCTCGATGCAAAAATAGCATCATGAAGCATATCGTTTCCCTTATACATATATGGCTTTTGCTGCATACGATGAGCTTCATCAAACAGACCTACGTCTATGCCGTTCATTGGAATAAATGGCAATGAATGTGGAGATTTGAAGGCCATTTTCAAATCAACCATTTTCTTAGCACTGCCATGAGCAAGAAGTGCCTCATAGCAATTACGTGGTGCACTGTTCTTCGTAATGTATGAAGCGTTCAATCCCAATTTCGAAATGGAATCAGCAAGAACATTTACTGCCAAAACCGATTTTCCGGTTCCGGGACCACCCTGAATTATTAGTACATGCTTTTTGTGATCACTCTGTGCCTTCTTAATGGCATTCATTATAAAATCATAGGCAACAGCCTGTTCATCAACCATTTGGAATTCTTCGTTACCACAAAGCATCGAATCTATTGAGTCCTGAAGTGACTTTGTAGGCTTTATTTTCCCATAATCTATTCTATATAAAAGCTTACCATCTGCTGATTTTTGGCATACGTATTGACTGATAAAAGCTCTCAGTTTCAACACATCACACTTTAAGAATACCGGTGCTTCACCGGTCCAGTCGGAATATATGTCATCCTCCAGAACAGGTCGATAGTCCTCAGACATATTATGAAGATATGCACACGGATTAAGCGATGTTTCATCAATTTCTTCTGCACTACCATAATTCATCAGCAGTTTTTTATATGTATAAGCCTGATATGAGGGATGAGCTACCGGTTCGCCGCTTCGCAAGTCAGAAAGAATCGAATGACGAAACATATCGTTGACCTTCTCGACCTTGGCCCACTGTTTCAGTTCCACGATAACCACATGCTCAACCATTTCATGGTCTCGACCAAGAATCATGAAATCAACGCGCTTTGAAGTCTGAGGTATATTATATTCAATAGCGACCTCACAATCTCCGGGAATGTCAGGCGTGTCCAAAACGTCCTTCATAAAATGAAGAGAATTATTCCACGAGTTAATTTCACTGTCAGACCCGCCGCTTAAGTTATTAGCCCGCAATGATTCATATAAAATATCGGATATGCGATTCAACGAAACGTCTTCTGAGAAGTTTGATAATGTATTATCGTAAATGATCATTCTGCTTTTCCTCTCACTCCAATTACAGGTGCTTATTCCGCTTTAGTCCTTCATAGTATCCATTCGGATATTTTTTGTTTATTAATTCAATCATATATCGGATTTGTCATGTCACCGCGTCAATTCTGTTTTTTTGCAATAACATTAATCCATTTTTCATCAGCCCTGCCCGGTCTGACATCCGAAGTCACACCGCATTCTATTATTTCGAAATCAACATTATTCAAAAGAACCTTCACCGATTCTTCCATGAAATCGCTAAAGCTTCTGTCGCCTCGCCATTTTGTCCCCTCACCGTATTTAAAGGAAACATACATGGTTCCCGTCTCCTTGAGGGCTCTATGCATCTTCCCAAGTATCTCCGGAAGTTCTTCGTTGGGAACATGCAGAAGCGATGAGCATGCCCAGATACCATCAAACTCATTCTCAAAGGTCATCTCATCAAATCGCATCAGGAAAACTTCCTGTCCAATGAGTTCTGATGCCAAGCGACACATTTCTGTTGATGCGTCAAATGCGGTAACCGAATATCCATGCTGTATAAACGCTCGACTATCACGACCACTGCCACAACCTGCATCAAGTATATGTCCGCTATCTACTATATAGGTTTCAAATTTGTCACGCCACAATGACATATCAGCATTTACGGTACCATCGTAAAAACTCTGAGCGTTTATATTGTAATATTCTACATTATTGTCGATCATTTTATACACATTCTCTCTTAGGTGGTGTCCAGATTTCGTCATAACCATTCCGCTGTGCCCAAGTATATATGTTACGTAGGCGGTTTAATTGTAACTGCGGATCCACACGATGATGTTCAATTAGTATTGTGTTCCTCTTCACCAACCTGTCGAGGAAAATAGTATCGGCAAGTTTATCTCGCTTGTTATTGTTACATTTTGGACAGGCCAAGACAAAATTCCAAAGCTTGTCATCTTTAATGAATGACCATGGTATGAAATGATCAACCTCAACATTTCCGCAAGAAATCGGCTTACCACAATAAAAACATTTATTTTCAAACTCTTGGAAAAGAATGTCCCTATAATATGCCAGACTATTACGGGTACGCATCGTACTTTCATCAATCTTGCTGAGTAGATGATCAACTTGTGAATTGTCATTTACACGCTCAAGAAACTTAGCCCACTCATAATAGTTCAGTTTTTCGATTGCCACTTTATGTTTGCAAACAAACTCGTACATCTGAGGATTCAGCTGAAGCCATTCACCGCTCTTAGAAAATGAGTAGAACAAGCCTCCTAAGTCAGCATACAATGCTCCGACAACATTTTCCTTGCACTTCACCTTGACCTTACGGCATACAAACAATTTCATTTCATCTGTAATGCTTTCAAATGGGATATCATCTTCTATCGCATATTTTGTTTTCGTCTCCAGCAAAGCAGATTCAAGCGCCGATCTTCTATTAGTTTTTCCGGGGTTTTTCTGCAGAATATGATGCTTTAATACCAAATTCCAGTATATCTCCGCGAACTTTGAAAACAGTTGGTCAAACGTAAGCATTAGTCTTTCGTCAGTATTATAAAGATTATCCAAAATGGATTTCAGAAAACCAAACTTGTAGCTTGTATCATTAACAGATTTGTTAGAAAAAAGGTATGAAAAAGCAGACCACATCTCGTCATCGGAAAGTGGTCTTTCATCATAGTATCCTTCTTTCAGGTCAAATCCTGCAGGCATAAGTCACCTCACATTCATTCTCATGTTTATCAGTAACTGTATTACAAATTATACCTTGTTAGTTCCTCCGAGCATTCTCCGAATCTGCTGTTCCGATACTTCCGGATACAATTCCATAATATGATCGGCTATATGTTTGGATGATTCCGTTGGTGTTTCTACATAAGCTTTTGATACGATGTCTCTGCCGAACAAGTGCTCCGGTGTGCAATAAATGGCTATCGGCCATCCATAAGCCTGACCCTTCTTGTTCTTGCGTTGCTTGAAATCCCTTATGCACAGGTAAGTCTGCATCTGAAGATTGGATAGAACACCTTCGAAGCCCTTCTCACCATTTTTGCCAAATCCGGCTTTTTGCTTTAGCTCGTTTGAAAAAATCTCGGCATCAGCGCTTTCTTCGGTAAACATATCCATTATCTTCTTTGAGCGCAATGATGCCTTTTCATCATCCCATAATGCATCAAAATCATATCCGTCACGTCTAAAATTTGCCCAAAACGGAAGCCAGCTTTTAGTAATAAATCCTGCTCTGTTATAAAAGAACTTTCCATACGCTATGTCTCCGGACCGGGCGATGATTTCACGCCAAATCCACGGGTCCTTTGACTCGTCACCACACCACCAATTCTCTGAAACAGTTCTTTCCTCAAGTGAGAATCCCGGAATATCATTAGAAAAGAAAGGTAAAAATCCCACCTCATTAATATAGTCGATGGCTTCCTCCACAGTATGCAGGCATTCGGGATCATCCGATTTGCAGCCAAATATTGTCCATTTTCCGTCTATTTCTTTCATATTGCGTATTCTCTTGATTATTTAATCTTCGCATAATGATGCCGCCTTCATCCTTTAGCCATTTAACTTGAGCTTTGTAATTCGGCAGCACCTTCTCTACTTCATTCCAAAACGCTTTGGAATGATTCATTTTTTTCCTATGGCATAGTTCGTGAACCACAACATAATCAATGACCTCGGGTGGCGTCAGCATCAATAAACAGTTAAAATTCAAGTTGCTCTTGCTGCTACAACTTCCCCATCTGGTTTTCTGATGGCGAATGGTTATGGTGCCATAATCTACGCCAATCTGTTTTGCAAAAAATGCCACTCTGGCCGGAATATATGCTAATGCCCGCTTCTTTAATTCACGGATTTCATCATACGTCAGTGGCTTCAAAGCAGAAGCATCAAATTTTGCTTTTTCCCGTTTAACCTTCTCTATATGCTGTAAAATCCAGTGTTCCTTTTCCACAAGGATTTTCTGTATATCCCTCTTAGTTGCTCGTCTGGGCGCGCGTACTGTCACGGACAAATCAGAATTCACCTGAATAGCCACAGTTTTTCTATTTGATTTGATTACTGTAACTTCCACAGCATATTTCTCCTAAAATTTCAGAGCAATCTTACCGATAAGGAATCTATCTGTCGGAAGCCAATTCACGCTGCATAGAGACTTTCTATCAAGCCATTTAGCCGCCTCATGCTCCTTACATTTCCACAAAATGAACTAACGCTATGTATAGAGTAACACAACATCACTATCAAATGAACTAAAATGACTCGCTTTTCACGATTTACGTTTTTTAATCCATTCACCATCATTTTTTGGCATTTCATCATCTTCAAATTCACCAAGATATGTCACATCATGATATTTCTGACCTTCATACCGATATCCTGTATAAGGAAATCCTCGTTGCGTCACTCCTTGATATGGTTCAAACTCGGCTTATACGACTTAGCTCTTCATCCCCGTCCACGTGCTTCCCATAAGACACTTTAGCGCATTCTCTGCAGTCTATCCCAGGAGGTTTTTCTCCTGTAGTTTTTGTAGCAGTTCCGATTCTGTCTCGCAAGTGACTGCTATTTTGTATATTTCTCCGGCTCTTTCTTCCTTCTGATAATCCTGCATTGTTCCCATAGGCCGAGCTATTTTCATTTGTGTATCGTATGATACTTTCTTTTCCGTAATATAATGCAACAAATCGCTTCGATTGCTCATATATGCCTCCTTGATGCTCGTTGGTTTGTATCTACATTTCCAAATTTTACTCTACCAGCCTAAATATTCATTTGCTTCTTTCATTGTCGCGCCAGCCAATTCCAAAAAGAATCGTCTGGTTCGTCGACATCTTCATCATCACGCTCATAATACTCATCCTCAGAAAACAAGTCATATGTAAACAGTGTATTTTCAGGGAAATCACTTATTTTCATATTTGGGGGAATTGCCGCTCCTCTAACTACATAGTATTCTTTCTCAGTCTCCCCAATTTCAAAATCGGTTATCATTTTGGCCAAATCCTGTGCAATTAGTGCTTGTTCCTTGGACCCTTTTCCAAAGAAATATGGCCAAAGTTTATCCTTAATAAAATCACCATCGCATTTTTTATATTCCCTGTGTGCAGCATCCAGATTTTCTATTCCGATTTCATGTAATAAATCTTCATGCTCTTTTCCATACTTCATGGTTTCTATTCTCACATCATCTTTATGTGCCCATTCCGCTTCAAACATTAGGCCTTCGGAAATACTTTCTTTCACGCACGAATTGATGAATTTATGCAAATTTTTTGACATGATTTGCCTCCATATATACGGGTCTGACACAAGAATATTGGTTCCGGTATGCCGATTCTATGATCCAATTGTGTGTCTGATATTACTATCCTATACCTCATCATGTCCGATACGAAGTACACTTAAAAAGGCCCTCTAATTCTGAGAATCTGAGGGCCTTGTCAAGTGATATTGTTTTTTGTGCGATAAGATTGTTATTCTATTTGTACACCTTGTCGACCATTTCGGTTATGAAATCAGAATAGCCCGGATGTGACTTATTAAGGGAAGCTATTGCCTCTTCCTTGGAATGATTCAATTCCTTGAGCATTGAGACGGAATTTTCAATTGACTGTGTGATTCCCTGCTCTAATCCTTGCGCAATTCCTTGCTCAATTCCCTGCGCGATTCCAATCTCAATTCCTTCTTTCACACCGTCTTCATGTTCTTCTCGTCTGAATATTTTTTCGCGTGCTTCAAATGTCATATCGATTGCCATAACTTTTAACACCTCATTTCCTCTGTTGCCAAACATATAATTACCGCCTACTTCAAATCTGTGAAAATTGAAATCTCTTGCTCCAACAGTCTGAATACATTAGCCAGCAAATATCCGTCTGCCACAGCATGATTCAATCGTACACTGACAGGCATCATCAATTTTCCGTTTTCTTCTCTGTACTTACCCCAATTGATAATCGGCAAAAAATACAAATATCCGTCAGGAAGTTCAATATTAAGCGAATCATACGACAACCATGAAATATATGATGCGTCAAACCAATTGGGGTGATTTTCGGCATCGAGGCCATACTCTCTGGTCTTTTTGGCACTCGCTATGTCTTTAACTGCCTCCTCATAGAACTTCTCATAATTTTCATAGTATTGTGTATATACCGGCGTACACGTTTCTGTGTCTTCATGGAATATGTATTGAATCGGATTTATGACATCGTAACAAATCAATTCTTCACTTTGCCAAAGATATCCCATTCTATAGTCATCACGGGAATTTAGCACCTTTGATAAAATGTACAGGAAATTAATGTAAAACTTGGTATTTGTCCTCTTTGAATACTTAACCAATTCCGTAACATCTATTCTGGCAGTCATGGAAGTTGAACATTTGCAATCCTGCGTAAAATGTCTAAACACTCCTTTTCTGTAATATGTTTCCTTATCTATCACTTTATAATTCATATTTTTCTCCGTTATCGGGATATTAATCTCGAAGTAGATTGCTTCTCTTTATTTATACTGTTCGCTCAGTCGCTTAATCATCGCTTTAACACGTTCCATGGTTTCATCCGAACCGACTATCTTTACCTTTTCTCCCAGTGCAAATATCCATCCCGGGAAATGGTCGCTCATGGCAACCTTTAATCGAACACGGCTGTGGATATCCCGGACATATAATAATCCCCCTATCGGTGTGAAATACCTATAAGGGGATTATAACATACTGCTGAAAATATATAACTTTTTCATAAGTTTAACGTGTGCTAAAACACTTATTTATGCTCCATTATTACCCGAGTGACTTCATCCATGCGGAACGGCTTGGCAACATAGTCGGCAAAACCATGTTCCAAATACATCTCTCGTGTACCTGCAATGGCATTAGCCGTAAGCATGATAACCGGTACATCTTTATTCAGGTTCGCATCATCTTTTAGAAGTGCATCGTAGCATTGAATACCGTCCATTTCCGGCATCATATGATCCATGAAAATCATATCATATTTTTTGTTATGGCATTTTTCTATTGCTTCGGCACCTGAGGAAGCTGTATCTATATCCATCTGCGTCTTCTTAAACAGTGCTGAGAACACTTTCAGGTTCATCGGGGTATCGTCAACTACCAGCAACTTAAATCCCGGAAGAAGGAACTGCTCATCGTACGGCTTGACTGCTTCCTTTTGATTGTTTTCCAAATCTCCGAGTGTCGTTGCGTCTATTACACGCTGCGGAATCTTTATAGTGAACTCTGAGCCTTCTGTGTATACGCTGGTTACATCAATACTGCCCCCCATCAGGCCGATTAACTGCTTGGTGATAGACAATCCCAAACCGGTTCCCTCTATTCCGGCATTCTCCACTTCATCAAATCTCTTAAAGGAATCGAACAAAAACGGCAGGCTCTCTTCCTTAATGCCTCGACCCGTATCCTTTACAGATACCACCAGTTCAATCTCATTATTTTTTCGCATGTTATGGCCGACGTTGATGGTCACGCCACCTTGGTCAGTATATTTCACGGCATTCGAAATGATATTAACCAATACCTGCTTGATTCTAAACTCATCTCCGGACAAATTACAGGGCGTACTCATATCCTTCTTCAGTTCAAATGCCAGTCCCTTTGCTTCCGCGCGGGAACGCATCATTATATCCACATCATGGATTACATTCTTGAGAGAGTAATTTACTATATTAAGTTCCATCTTGCCGGCTTCAATTTTTGAAAAATCCAAAACATCATTAACCAGTGCAAGAAGCATGTTACTTGATGACTTTACATCATTGGCATATTCAAGTACTTCCGGCTGATTCGATTCGCGCAAAATCATTTCCGTCATGCCGTTTATGGCATTAATCGGAGTACGAATTTCGTGTGACATATTTGACAGAAAATCGCTCTTGGCTTCGTTAGCAACCTTGGCAGCCTGCACAGCCGCCTCCAGGTCGGTATTATATTTATTCAATACCTTAACGTGATTTTGATTCTCTGTATCATCCAGTATCTCGATCAGATATCCCGTATAGTCATGAAGGAACCCGTATGAAAAATGACGTGCACTGCATTTGAGTACTCGGCCTTCACGCTCATAATAACGCGGTTCCATTTTGTTATTATCCAGTTCCTTCGCCAGTTCAACAAACTCCGATTGAAGAAACGGTTCCGTAATTGCGCGATCGATTTCTGCTTTTTTGAGTTCCGGGAAAAAGAAAATGGACGTCTCATCGTGACCCACATATCGCATCTTGTTATCCAGAACAATATATCCGTGCTCGCCCAGACGTTCTATAGCTGACAAAATATCATTTGATATCTCATACTTGTCTATTCGCAAAATCAACAAAGCAAGACATAGTTCCGCAACATTATACGCAAACGGCAGGTATTCCATCTGCGCATGAAGTCCTCGCTCCAAAAAATATGTCACCGTCGTGGCCAAAACCAAAAGGCCCATGATAATCGAATGAATGTAAGATACTTCGTTGCGCTTGATGAATGAATATACTACCACTGCAATTACCAGCACCATATTTATAATCAAGCCGATAGTAAAGACAATGTGGGCGGGGCCGTTCTGTTTGTGAAACACCGTCACGCCGTTTTCAAAAGAAATGGAAATATCTGAATAGAAAATATCGCTGACTCCCATCGTATTAGCCAGCGCAAACACTACTCCGCTGTAGAGCATTCCAAGTATCGTAAACCACCTTGGAACTTTTAGATCACATATGCGCATAATGCAGCAAAGCATTAGAAAACTCGTAAGCGTACCATCGAAAAATGTAATCTTTCTGGCCAGAATTGCTTCTTCTACCGTTTGTGAAACGCTGATACGATAATAACCGAATGCTGCTACCACCAGAATAAACAAAAGGAGTGCAAATGTTCCGTTCACTTTTTCTGACATAAATGTCAATACAAACACCAACACCAAAAAAGATATCGCCAATGAAATTAAGTACAAAGTAGGTACTGATATCATATAATTTTCTGCTCCTGTCGTTTTCACACCGAAGTGTCAAAAATTAATCACACTACATAATATATCACACTGCGACTTCTTTGGGTCCTTTTTTCATATGCATGTGTACTTTGGCTTAAAACAAGCCAAAAAGACCGTCCCCAAATTGACGATTCAAAATAAATGTGATAAAAAAAGAACTGTCAAAAGAATAAACGCAGTTCATCTGAATATTATTATTCGTTACTGAACATACCGCGGGAGGGTATGCAAGGTGATAAGGGAATCTCGGTGAAAATCCGTCGCAACAGCCATTACCGTAATTGGGGCGTGACCTCATAAGTCGGAATGCTTATCGGACTGTGATCTGTAAAAGTCTCTTGGGCAAAGTGAAGAGAAAATGATACCCCACTATATCTATGTGCACTCTTCGCTGAAGGGTGCTTTTATTTTATCCTTTTGCATATTATCTAGGAAAGGATATTAATTATGAAAAAAACAGCAAAATCACTACTAACTTTATTACTTATGGCGGCTCTTGCTTTGGGCTTGCTTGCCTGTGGCGCAAACAAGACGGGGAATGACGCCGCTAAATCCGGATTGTGGGAAAATGCAACGTATCTTACCGATACAGAACTCGGTCAGGGTTCTAAGAATCTGATTGTTGAAGTGAAGGCCGGTGATCAGTCGGTAAAGTTTACCGTTCATACAGACGAGACGACGGTTGGAGATGCGTTACTTACAAACGGCTTGATAGTCGGAGACGAGGGCGATTACGGTTTATATATTAAGGAAGTAAACGGTATTGTTGCAGATTACGATGTTGATCAGAGCTACTGGGCATTCTATGTTGATGGCGAATATGCCACCGCAGGCGTTGACAGCACAGAAATAGCAGAGGAATCGGTATACAAACTTGAATACACAAAATAGTAAATTACTGACAACCAAAGAACTTGTTATCTTCGCGATGCTTGGAGCAATAAT
>JAZUFW010000080.1:0-21971 GCA_045640905.1 Lachnospiraceae bacterium | reverse complement strand
GACTTTTCATACTGCTCTGCCATTCTCTCAAGCGATACTTCCAAAGAACCGGACTGTTCACCTGCATTAATCGTGGTGCACATTAGTTCCGAAAATACCTTCGGATGCTCCGAAAGGCCGTTAGCGAGTGTTTCCCCCTTTTCAACCTCTGCCTGTACTTCTCTTATTGCCTTCTTTAACATCTTTTGTTCTGTCTGATCTCGCAAAAGTGAGAGGCACTCCAGAATCGATACGCCGGCACGCGACATTGCAACGAACTGTCTGCAAAATACCGCCAAGTCTCTCGGCTTCGGCTTTGAGTTGATTTCAAATGAAATATCCTTTGTTAAGGCATTTTGTTCCTTAATCTCTGTTACGATTAATCCCTGGTTTTTAAGTGCTCTGACTGCCAGTTCCTGATTTTCACCCTGTGTCGAGCCCTTAACTGTCTTACCCGTTTTATCTATGGCCAAATACGCAAAATCCGCCATTTTCCTTCTCCTTTTATCTGATCCGCCCCGCGGAAATTATCACGATTTTGATTTCGCATCAAAATATATGTTTCGAAACTTATGTATCGAAAGTTCAAGTCGAACCTTACGTATCAAAGCTTACCTTTTTCATTTCGGTAACAGATGTTATTCCATCCAATACGTATCTGGTTGCCGACATTCTCAGCGTATTCATTCCTTCTTTGAGCGCCTGATTCTTAATATCATCCGCATTACCGCCGCGCGCTATTACGTTTTTAAGATCATGCGTCAATTCCATTATCTCGTACACACCGATACGTCCTTTGTATCCTGTGTTGTCGCAGTACTTACATCCCTTTGATCTAAAGATTTTAGGCGGTGAAACAGGATCAACATTTAATATTTCTGCTTCTTCCTCTCCGGGGATGTATTCTTCTTTGCACTGCGGGCAGAGTCTTCTGACCAGACGCTGCGCAATAATTCCAACCGTTGAATCTGCGATTAAATACGGTTCGATTCCCATATCCTCCAGTCTGGTGATGGTAGATGCTGCAGAGTTGGTATGCAGTGTTGAAACTACCAAGTGTCCCGTGATTGATGCCTGAACCGCTATAGATGCAGTCTCGGTATCACGAATTTCACCGATCATGATGATATCAGGGTCCTGACGCAGGATAGATCGAAGAGCCGATGCGAATGTCAGGTTAGCCTTGTTATTGGTCTGAACCTGATTGATTCCGTCGATGTTTGCTTCGACAGGGTCTTCGACCGTAATAATATTAACTTCGGAACTGTTTAATTCCGATAATGCCGTATACAATGTCGTTGATTTACCTGAACCTGTAGGTCCGGTAACCAGCAATATTCCGTGAGGATTCGAAAGAATATGGTCAAATACCTTTAATTCTTCGGGATTTAATCCCAGGTCTTTCTTTTCTCTCGTCAATGCAGTCTTTGATGTAAGACGCATAACGATTTTTTCGCCGTATACCGTAGGAAGAATAGATACACGAATATCGTATTCCATTCTGTCTACTACCTGTGTGATACGACCGTCCTGAGGCTTACGCTTTTCGGCTATATCCATACCGCCGATAATCTTTATACGTGCTACGAGAGCGGGCAGAATCTTGTTGCTGTAGGTATATCGCTCATACAATGTACCGTCGATACGATATCTTATACGAACCTGGCGCTCCATCGGTTCAATATGAATATCCGAAGCTCGTTGTCTGACTGCTGTGTCAATCATTGACTTAACCAGCTGTACGATAGGCGAGTTATTAACATCCTCGCTGTACATATCTTCGGTTTCGTCGGTGTCGAGTTTTTCTTTATCCTTGGTATACTCATCGAGCTGAGTATTTAATTCATCCTGTCCGTAATGCTTGTCAATGGCCAGTGCCAATGATCTGGGTGTAGCTACTACAGGTTCAACCATCATATTGGTGATGATTGAAATATCATCCATCGCGGCCATATCCATGGGATCTGCCATTGCTACCCTGATGGTATTCGGTGAATCAGCCGGAATCTCAAACGGAAATACACTGTATTTCTTGATGATTTTTTCCGAAACCAAATCCTTAATCATCGGGTCTAATTCCACATCCATGGGATTGACCATCTCATAACCAAGCTGTGATGACAAAGCCGAAGCAATGGCTTCTTCGGTAGTCATACCGATTTCAACCAATGTTAATCCCAGCTTATGCCCTGTTTCCTTTTGCTTGGCCAGTGCATCATATAACTGCTCTTCTGTAATAACCTTCTCATCAACCAGGATATCTCCCAGTCTCTTTTTACGCTTTAACTCCATAGCCCCCGTCCCAAAGATTTATTTTTTACTACATTTTGCTTACCCGATTACTTTTATTTTCCCCGTATCTTACCGCTTTACTTCTTGTCACAACACTTCAGTCGTCACATTTTTCGAAGTGCATTCTATTTTGAAGGCTCGCTTACCGCTCCCGGATTAACAGGATACAGATTTCCGAGCTTTTTATTCTGAATTACCTGAGCTTTTGTAGCTCCTTCGGCTCCGCCGACATTCGTATGGAAGTACACATACTCGTAATAAACGTTCTCGGCAACTTTGTATCTGACTACGTCACCGATTGAAACAGTCGCAGGAATCATGAACCAGTCGTTATTGCCACTGCCGGTCATATCAACCTCAACGTAGTGTCCTGTTATCTGCAGCAGCCATTGAGGATGCATGGCAGAGAATGTTTCAGGGTCATATGAGTCGGTCAGCTTAATCGGCTGCTGATCAATCCAAACGAATTTAGCCCCATTTCTCGAAGTGAAAATACCCGAAGGATACTTCATATACAACGTCATGTTATTTGCTGTTCCCGTCAAAGTGGATTTACTCAGGTCAACCTTGTTTGAATGCAAATACTGTCCGTCCGCTGTTCTTTGCCACCATGTCCAGTCATCTGCATAAGGCCAATGTTCGTTGGGGTCATATGCTTTCCATTGCGCTACCAGCGTAAAGTCCGAATGAACCTCCGAAGCGAAATTGTATTTTGATCCATCCTTGGCCCAGTAGTCAAAAGTATATACAATGCCTCCGCCCGATAAGTCCTCCGGGTCTGCCGGCTGAGTTACGGTGTCTCCGTCATCAATTTCCTGTTTATCCGGAACCGGACTCGTTCCGTGACCGCCCAAATCAAATGTAACTTCATGCTTACCTGCTGGTTTCCATTGAGCCGTCAGCGTAAAGGAATTGTGAACCGGTTGGGCAAAATCATATATATCCGGTCCCAGCTTCCAACATTCAAAAGTATATTCGGGATCCGTGGGATCGGCGGGTCTCGTGACGGTATCTCCGTCCTCCAGTTCCTGCGTTAACGGTGCGGGAGGCGTTCCGTGGCCGCCTAAATTGAACGAAACTCTATACTTATCTTCGGAAGGTGCTGTTCCTGCCGTGGCACTGAATTCAATCATATCGATTGAGACATCATCTCCGCAATCCGGACAATGAATCCACGCCGTATTAGTATTTTCATCCACGCCCGAATCGGCGCAGCTGTAATTAGTACTTCCAACGCCATTTCTTTCAGCTATGGGGCACTCCCAATAAGTCGACAATTCATGCTTGACGTAATTGGGACAATTGGTTTCTTCCGTAAATTTCTTTAAATCCGTATCGTTAAGTCCGATTGATGTACTGGTATCATACACACATCTTTGGTAGGTGGTCAGGATAGCCAGTCTGTTTTCTCTGCAGACTTTCTTTCTGTTGTTTTCTGCCTGCTTGGCAAACGAAGGCGCCAGAAGTCCAATCAGAACTCCCATGATGGCAATAACAATAATCAATTCTATCAAGCTAAAGCCCAAATGCTGATTTTTAGGGCTTTTCATACGATAAAACATCAAAAACCTCCGTTGGTCGAGGACATAAAATCCCCAATCCCCATACATTGTATAGTATACCACTGACTGTATAGTCGGCGCAACAAAATAAGTTCAAAAAAGGTACCAAAAAACAATGTTTTTTGGTACCTTCAATACAGTTTTAGAAAATAGCAAAATTGCAGAAGTCAGGATTTACCTTTTTGAATCAAAATTCATCTCGGTACCTTGATATTTCCACTGTCTAGCTTTGCCTGTTCCGCAGGGCTTTTCTTCTTGTCCCACGGGGCCCAGGAGCCTTACTTATTTCACTCTCTCCTGGGCCCCCGCCCTCTTCTCTCGCTCCCCGGGGCCCAGGAGACTTACCCATTTTGCTTTCTCCTGGGCCCCTAACTTCTTCTCTTGCTCCTCGGGGCCCAGGAGTCTTACTTTTTTCACTCTCTCCTGGGCCCCTGTCTTCTTTTCTTGCTCCGCGGGGCCCAGGAGCCTTACTTTTTTCACTCTCTCCTGGGCCCCTACCTTCTTCTCTTGCTCCGCGGGGCCCAGGAGCCTTACTTATTTCACTCTCACCTGGGCCCCTGACTTCTTCTCCCCTGCTTGGCTGATATTAATCATGTGTCGGATTGCCCTGTCAATGGTGCTTCGCACCGCACATAGTGCGGCTCGCCATTGACCGGGCAACCGTCCATGATTCAATTGTAATCAAGCAGGGGAAGTAACGATTTTCTCAGTTGCTCCCAAAGTAATGATTAATTATCGATTTAATTTCATTCGTTCCCAGTTGTTGGTTGGAGGTTTCTTCGGTAATAATCAGTCTGTCACCCAAGTATATTCCGTTGGCATTCATTTCTTTTATTCGCCTTACCGAGTCCTTGGCATATTCACGATCATCCATCATTCCTCGGTGTTCCCAGTAAACTTCTTTTCGATTTTTGACATCAAGAATAGTAAAATCCGGATGAATAATTGCCCCACTTTTTAGTTTTAACGGGCATTCATACTTGTACGGAATTCCTGCCTTATACAGGGCATTCGCAATATTTTCCTCAGATTTCGATCTGACATGCTCTCCTTTATCGGTATATCTGTCCAAAGCAGCATCGCCTATAGGTTTCTTTTCATAAGGTCGCGAAATCCACATATTTACATAAGTTTCATCGGAGCATGCAATCGGTGTAATGAATCTTCTGGCATCCGGATGATAGGCCTCGAAAACACTGTAGAGACAAGGTTGGGCCTCATTAACCTCATTAACAACAGATTCTAAAATTGCTATTTCCTTGTCCAACTCCAACAATGACTTTTCATAATATTGTTTCTCCAGATACTGCGTTATCATCATCTGGTTCTTTTTGGAAATATATGTTCCCAGTCTTTCCCCCGGTACCTTTCGCAAATAAAACTGCACTGAGTTTTTGTGTTTCTTTATCACGATTTTGCCATTTGGTTTGTTTTTCAATTTTTCTTCGATACTCTCATGTAACAATTTCAATTCAAGCAGTCTTTCTTCCGCTTCATCGTACAATCTTGTAGGTTTAATACTAATCTTTTGCAATTTTTACTCCTTTTCAAAATATGTTCTTTGTTATTAGCCGGGCCCAGGAGCCTTACTCATTTTGCTCTCTCCTGGGCCCCTAACTTCTTCTCTCGCTCCGTGGGGCCCAGGAGTCTTACTTATTTTGCTTCCTCCTGGGCCCCCGCCCTCTTTTCTCGTTCCCCGGGGCCCAGGAGCCTTACTCTTTTTGCTCTCTCCTGGGCCCCTAACTTCTTTTCTCGCTCCTCGGGGCCCAGGAGCCTTACTCATTTTGCTTTCTCCTGGGCCCCTGCCCTCTTTTCTCGCTCCACGGGGCCCAGGAGCCTTACCCATTTTGCTTTCTCCTGGGCCCCTGCCCTCTTTTCTCGCTCCTCGGGGCCCAGGAGCCTTACTCATTTTGCTTTCTCCTGGGCCCCCGCCCTCTTTTCTTGCTCCGTGGGGCCCAGGTGCCTTACTCTTTTTGCTCTCTCCTGGGCCCCTGCCTTCTTTTCTCGCTCCTCGGGGCCTAGGAGCCTTACTCATTTTGCTTTCTCCTGGGCCCCCGCCCTCTTTTCTTGCTCCGCGGGGCCCAGGAGCCTTACTTATCTCACTCTCTCCTGGGCCCCTAACTTCTTCTCTCGCTCCGTGGGGCCCAGGAGCCTTACTTTTTTCACTCTCTCCTGGGCCTTTCATAGTTTATATATGTCCAACAGCAGAAATCATATCAAAATCAAAAGAAAATACGCCCAAAACGCATAAAAAATCAAAATAAAGATTGGAATTTCACACACCGGAATGGTGTTTAATCGATTAAACTGCTTTCATCAATTGAGAAGAAAGGGGAAAAATGAAATATCAGAATAGTGATTTACAAGAAAAACGCTGCTGAACATGCCGACAATACGTCAATTCAAGCCAGTTTCGTGCCGTCCAATGCATAAGCGCCGTGGCGGGCAAAGATTAACCCACAGCAAGCAAAGAGAGAAACCCACAAGCAACGATTAACCCACGGGAGGCAATGATAACCCCCGTCAAGCAAAGATTAGCCCACGGCAAGCAAAGAGAGAACCCCACAAGCAAAGATTAGCCCAGGGGCATAGTAAAACCTCGACAGGCGAAGCTAAATCGTCTGCAATTATTCTTCGCCGGCGATGGTATCGAGGATCCTTATTGCTCCGAACGCAATCAATCCTACGCACAGAACATAATAAATATAATATCCGAACATAACTTCATAGAAGAACGACATTCTGGAAATGACCAGACATCCGGCTCCTATCAGCATCAAAATAGCTGTAGTATTCACATACATATGAGTCTTCAGATTTTCAAGACTCAGACACACTGTGCGAATAACCAAAACGAGTACTGCTGTCTTTAATGCCAAAACCGCATAAAACAGAAAATATTCACCGGAAAATCTGCTACGTCCGTTTAAAAAAAACGGCATAAGTTTCTCCGCCAAATAGAAAACTGCTCCCGTAATTGACCAAAACACGGTCTTCATATATCCGCTCTTTTGGCGGCTTATAAGTCTTGCTTGAGTTATGTCAACCGCCTTGGTCGTTTGTTCTCCTTCTTTTAAGTCCTTTAGGAATCGTAACGATGCTATAACAATAGCCACAAATCCGACCAAATCCGACGCTATATCTATCATCATTCTGTTTCCGATAACATGATTAATAACCATGCTTACCGTTAGAGGTGCTTCTGTTCTGAATTCGACAAACTGAGGATAAAATATCGAGGGGATGCGGACATCAAATACCAGCATGGCAACCCCCAACAACATCAATATATATTTGCTTCGAGAATATCTCATAATACAAAAATCCTCCGTAAAATCAAAAACAGTAAATCTCGCGCCACACCCAATCTGCAATGCGACACTGAAATAAATCTTAACATCAAACCAAAAATCCCACAAGGTATGAGGTCAAATCGCGCAAAATGTATGAAATACCTCCGCAAAATGCGCTCAAACTCACTTTCAATATTTCCTGTAAAAATACCCGCTCCCAACCTGAGTGATTTTCCCTTCAATAGCTGCAGTAACAAGCAAAGATTGAGTTTCGGAAAAAGAAATAACTTCCTTATTTCGAGCACTCTTCAAGCGCTTTTCATGTATTTCATCTACCGATCGAGGAACGGCATCCACATACTTTAGTACTCCGTTTCCCGTGCAATCATCCGCCAGAGAATTCTTGTGTTTTCTGTGCGTTATTTTGTGCTTTGAAGGTTCTGACGGTGCATCCCTATCATTGCTCGAAAAAGACATCTGTCTATTGCATAACACATGTAATTCATTGATTACATCTTCGGGCGAAAGCGCTATTCCGGCTCCGTCGCGAATCAATGTATTGCATCCGTCGGAAAGCCTGTCGGTAATCCGTCCGGGCACTGCATAAACATCCTTGTTCATCTTTGTGGCGAGGTCAACGGTTATGGATGTCCCCGATTTTCTTCTGGCCTCAATCACCAAAACCATATCCGAAAGAGCCGCAACTATTTTGTTTCTCTCGGGGAACTGGTTTTTTATCGGCTGAGTTCCCGGTGGAAAACACGATATTATTCCGCCTCCCGTTTTCAAAATATCTTCATACAAGTCAAGATTCGATTTCGGATAACAAATATCGACTCCGCACCCAAGCACCGCAAACGTTTTGCCGCCGCCTTTGACGGCTCCTCTTTGCGCTATTCCGTCTATTCCGAAAGCCATTCCGCTGATAACATTGACGCCCTCTCTGCCAAAGGCTGTCCCAAATGCATCAGCTACATATTTCCCGTACTCAGAACAATTCCTGGCACCGATTATCGCAACCGACGGCACATACTCATCAGGCAGATTTCCCAAGTAATAAATTGCATACGGTCCATCGGGTATGCTTTTTAACCTTGTCGGATAGAGTGGGTCATCGAAAGGCACAAAAGCAATCCCCGATTCAAGCATCTTTTCATATTCCAAATCAAGATTATATGACTCAGTCCTATCAAAAACATCCGTTATTATATCTGCTCCCAGGATACTTTCCAGCCCCGGGAGTCGCCCTTTTACGGCAAAATAGACATCCATCGCCGTTCCGTAAGCATTAAGCAGTCTGTTTATCAAAGCATCACCAACTCCCGGCAAGCGATGCAGCCAATATTGGTATTTCTTCATTTTTTCTCCTTTATATTTCCGGCAGTTGCGGTCTATAGCAAACTGCTTCCGTTATGTGTTCCTTTTGTATTTGCTCGCTTTCATCCAAATCCGCTATGGTTCGTGCCACACGCAGCATTCGATGATACGCTCTCGCGGATATATCAAGGCGCGTGCACATCTCCTCTGCCATGCTTTCCGTTTCAGGCGACAAGGCACAGTATTTCTTGATTCCGTTCACATCAAGGTCGGAATTGTACGAATACGTTTCATCCCGATACCGCTCCTTTTGTATTTCGCGTGCTTTGAAGACCTGCGCGCGAAGGCACTCGCTTGATATTCCCGGCTTTGTCCCCGATAAATCCTTTATTTTAATTTTTCCGGCAGTCAGAGCAATGTCAATTCTGTCGAGAATCGGTCCAGATATGTGACTAAGATAATGTCTGATTACCATAGGTGAGCAATTGCATTTATTCGGGTCGGGATAATTGCCGCAAGGACACGGGTTCATGGCTCCGACCAGCATAATATCCGAAGGATAGGTAAATGATCCCGCAGCTCGTGAAATATTTATGCATTTTTCTTCAAGAGGTTCGCGCAGCATATCAAGACTCTGCCGCGAAAACTCCGGGAGTTCGTCTAAAAAGAGTATTCCTTTATGAGCCAGACTCACAGCCCCCGGTTTGGGCACCGACCCGCCCCCTGCCATTCCCTGCGGAGAAATGGTATGATGGGGTGCGACAAAAGGACGCATCATTTTCACCGGTTCCTTTGCGCTGAGTTTGCCGGCTATGCTGTACACAGCCGTCACATCCATCATCTCCTCTTCGGACAGGGGTGGAAGGATTGTCGGGAGGCGCTTTGCGATCATGGTTTTGCCCGTTCCCGGAGGTCCGGATATCAGCAGATGATGAAATCCCGCAGCCGCAATCAGTGCTCCGCGTTTTAAGCTCTCCTGTCCCGCTATGTCCGCGAAATCAGGAATATTCAGCATAGCCTCTCCTGTACGCGAATAAATATCAGACGTTATTGTTGGCGGAATCATTTCATCACGCAGTGCATCATCCGATAATTCGATGTACGAAATGGCCTCGGCCAAAGTCTTGAATCCGATAACCTTTATGTCGGGAACCAGCGATGCCTCCGCAGCATTTTCGTATGGGACAAAGCATCGCTTCATACCGTTTTTGGCTCCTTCCCATACCATCGGCATGACACCGTTTACTTTTTTAACCTCTCCGTTAAGTCCCATCTCTCCCAGCACCAAGGTATCTTCGAACAAATCAAGGGACAGCTTCCCGCTTGATAAAAGAATTCCCAAAGCTACCGGAAAATCAAATGCCGTAGAGGATTTTTTGATATCTCCCGGCGCCAGATTTATGGCTATATGCATCGGTGGAACGGGAATTTTCATATTCTTTAGTGCAATCCTAACCCGTTCGGCACACTCTCTGACTTCCGAGCTGAGCGAGCCTACCATAATCATGCATGGTAAGCCTTGTGAAATATCTACTTCAACGTCCACCATATAGGTCGACATCCCATAAACTGTTGCTGATTTAACTTTACTAAACATTATTCTCCTTTCTGGTTGACATAACTCGTATTGATTGTTTCAAACGCGTTTAGTCTGTTTTGCATAACTCACAGCGCTTAGAAATGTAATCGAAGTTTACATAACTCAAGTATCTGTATAAAACCGAGTTGGTTTACATAACTCCTCGTGGCCCTTCTGTACTATTTTTAGGTTTACATAACTTGCGCATTATTGCAAAATCAGTTTACATAACTGCTTCGATTCAATTAAAATTTGTTGGAATTTTCGAGCGAACGCTCATAATAATTTCAGAATCTCATTTCTTAAGTAAAACGAATATAACAAAAAAGGAGCCCCAAATCAAGGGGCTCCTTGAAAAAATACAATGCGTACGTGAAACGTTTATACAGCAATATATGCGCCGGCCTGAGCTTTCCACATTTCGGCGTACTTGCCCTGCATTTTCAAAAGTTCTTCATGCGTTCCCATTTCTACTATTCTGCCCTTTTCGAGCATTACAATTCTGTCAGCCAGTCGTGTGGTCGACAATCTGTGAGAAATGAAAATTACTGTCTTGTCCTTGGTAGCACTCATCATTGCATGGTTAAGCTGATACTCCGCTATCGGATCAAGTGCACTTGACGGCTCGTCCAAAATCATCAATCCTGCATCTTTGTAGAAGACACGTGAAATAGCAAGTTTCTGGCTCTCACCGCCCGAAAGGTTAACACCTTGTGAATCAAACTCGTTAGTCAACTGCGTATCCAGTCCATTCGATAACTTATTAACACGATTCATCAGGCCGCTATCCGTCAGCGACTGAACCAGTCTGTCTTTATCTGCCTCTTTGGCAACATCCAAAACAACATTTTCCGTCACGGAGCCTCCGAATATCATGAAATCCTGGAATACCGCCCCGATTGAATTTCTGTAATTCTTTACACCGTAATCCCTGATATTCCGATCATCGGCCAAAATAACGCCCGAAGTAGGGTCATACAGTCTCATCAGTAATTTAACGAGTGTAGTCTTTCCGGCACCGTTATATCCTACCAATGCAATCTTTTCACCGGGATTAATCGTCAGATTAATATTTTCCAGCGTGTTCTCAGCATTTTTGCCATACTTAAACGACACATCGCGCAGTTCGATTTTCTTTGCGGCATTGCTGATTTCGGCGTTTTGGGCCGATACTATCTGCGGCTCATAATTCAGGAATTTTCTGATTTTATTAACATATAAGCTGGTTTCCGAAGCGAACGGATAAGCTTCGGTGAACACTCTCAATCCGGATTTCAATCTTCCGAACGAGTTGTACAAAATAGCTACAGTGCTAAAGGACAGCGTTCCACGAACAGCCGCACAATATACCAGATACGAAATATAGAGCACATCGGAGAAAAACGCATTTGCAACATACTGTCGCATGAACCCGAAGAAAAACTTTTTCCGCGTGTACTTCTTTTCAACTTCATAGACATCATCATTGGCTTTTTCAAATTGATCAAACAAGACATTTGAAACATCGGGATTAAGCCTTATTTCCTTCGCATAATCGTTCAAATAGAATATACGCTTAACATAGTCTCGTTTTCTGGCATGCGGATTGCTCTCTATTCTGACCAGATAATTGAACTTGTTATAAATCTGGTTAAATACAAACGAAAGCACAAATGAAACTACCGCAAAAATAACCGAAAACTTATCCTTTGCAAGGAAAAAGATTCCCGTTGATATGAAAACGGTAATA
Source organism: Lachnospiraceae bacterium (assembly GCA_045640905.1). Taxonomy (GTDB): domain Bacteria; phylum Bacillota; class Clostridia; order Lachnospirales; family Lachnospiraceae; genus JAILLW01. Next base: position 10,220 of record JAZUFW010000080.1, on the reverse strand, counting down.
CCCGACACAGTATTTTGGATAAACGTAACAACACGATCTATCTGCTTGTCCACTTCGGAAATTGCCAAAACCTGTTCATTGTAAAAGTCGGGATTGTCATAGCAGGCCAAATCAAGTTCTCCGGCCTTTTCATAAAGCATCAGTTTGACTTTTTGTCTGACCTTGGGACGTTCCTTTTCGCAGATATAATCTCCTACAAGCACGGTGAATACCATTCCGAGCGTAACGCATAAAGCAAGTATCAGTATCATCGTAGCCACATGTTTGAACGGATAATGGAATTCCGCCGCTTCAAGAACATATCCGATTCCGATAGTATGTTCAAAGAATATCGAAATCTGATTACGAATCGAATCGAGCGCTGTCAATATAATAAACGCAGGTGAGGCTTTAAACATGAGTTTCATCAGGAAAAAGTTGTTTCCGAACACCTCTTTGACCGTCTGTTTGGTCTTTGCCTTTTCTTCAGGTGAAATGTACTTACTCATGGTCTTCACCTCCTTCCGTTTCAATGGCCAGATAGTTCATGGCCTGTTTCTTATACATCTGCGCATATTTGCCGCCCGCTTCAAGCAGCTCATCATGCGTTCCCGTTTCTATCAGTGTTCCCTTTTCAAGCATAAACACCACATCGCAATTCTTTACGGAAGAGAGTCTGTGCGAGATAAACAGCATCGTATGATTATCCGCTTCTTTCATGATGTTTTCGAACAATTCATATTCCGCTATCGGGTCAAGCGCACTTGACGGCTCATCAAATATCTTCATGGGCGCTTCTTTTGCGAAAGTACGTGCAACCGCAATCTTCTGAGTTTCACCGCCCGAAAGTACTGCACCGTCTTCATCAAATTCCTTGGTCATTACCGTATTTATGCCGTTCGGCAGCGTCGTAATCTTTTCCCATACTCCCGCCTTTTTAAGCGCGCGGATGACAGTTTCATCATCATTTTCAAATGTCCGTCCCATCAGGACATTTTCCTTTACGGTCATGCCAAACATCTGGAAGTCCTGAAATGTGGTCGCAAAAATGTTCCTGTAGGCCTTTAAGTTATACTGTCTGATATCCTTGCCGTTATAATAAATCACACCCTCATTCGGATCATAAAGTCGCAGCATCAATTTGATAATGGTAGTCTTTCCCGCTCCGTTATGACCAACGAGCGCAGCCGTCTGCCCAGCAGCTATTTTGAATGACAAATTCTTTATGATCTGCTCGTCATTATATGAAAACGAAACATTCGAAAACTCCAGTGATTTGAATTCACAATCCGGCATTTCACCGTCGAAATCCTCCGGGATGCTCTCCTTATACTCAAGGAAATCTCTGAGATTATTAATAAACATGGCGTTCTTCATAATCTCCATCATGTTTTCAAAAACACGAATCAAAATCCACGTCATGGCCACCATAAGGCTCGTCATAATTGTAAGTTGCGCAAGCGAAATCGTCTTTGAAACCAGATTGCGATATACCGCATAAATCATTACACCTTCAAAGATGACCGTAAATGTAAATGTAATTCTCCAGAAACTGTAGCTGCAGTTTTTAAAAGCATACTTGATTGCAACCAAAACATTCTTGTTTGTGGCAGTCTTGTACTGCTCTTTCAAAAGCGAAAACACTTCCGAAAGCCTGATTTCTTTGGCTCCGTCCGGCAAATACATCATACGGCCGACATAATTCAGTACTTTTTCATTCGGTGCCTGTTCCGTGTAACGCTTAAACTCATACTTATTCTTTAAGTTTCCGAATACAAAATTACCTACAAGGGGTGAAATGATAAACAAAATCGCATATTTATCAATTTCAAACATCAGGTAAAAGACTACAACTGCGGCTGCGCTTCCGATTACGGTTCCCAAAATTCCACGAATTACCGCAGTAACCTTTTCTTCGGCTCCGTCCATGGCCATGGTGTAGCGGTTATAAAAGTCCGCATCCTCATAGCATCTGAGTTCCACATTCTTGGCTTTGGCGTACATCTTCTTATATATTCCGCCAAACAATCGGTTCGTCTGAAGCGGGAAAACTACATTTTCCACGTAGTTTGTGTAAAGTGCGCTTACGCAAAAGAACACGCCGCTTAACACTATGAATGTAAAAATCGGCTTGAAGCCCGTGCCGGTATCAAGCGAATCAACTATTTTGCGCATAAAGATACCGTCAAAAAATACCCATTCCGTATAACCTGCAAGCCACAGGAAGAACGAATGAATAACAATGCTTTTGCTGAAAGAAAATCCCAGTTTTAACGCATATCCTGCGTTATAAAAGGTTTCTTTTAGCGAAAGCTTTTCCTTTTTTTCTTTCTTTTCCATAATATCCTCCAAAAAAAGCGAGGGAATATACATCCCTCGCTAAAACTCAACTCACTATTACAAAATCAACATCCTAGAACAACTTCTGTTCCATGGCATCGGGATCAACGGCAAACTGAATTGCCATATCCCTGCTAATCTTTCCTGCAATATATAACTGTTGAATAGCTTCATCCATGACCATCATACCCATCTTTCGGTTAGTCTGCATTACGCTCATCAGCTGATGCGACTTTCCTTCTCGAATAAGGTTTCTAACGGCATGGTTGGAATGTAAAACTTCAAATGCAGCCACACGGCCTTTTCCGTCGGCTGTAGTAATCAATTGTTGTGAAATAACGGCTTCCAATACATTGGCAAACTGAACACGGATCTGCTGTTGCTGATGCGGCGGAAATACATCGATAACACGGTCAACGGTGCTGGCAGCGCCTATTGTATGCAACGTAGAAAGAACCAAGTGTCCTGTTTCTGCAGCTGTTATCGCAACGGAAATAGTTTCAAAATCACGCATTTCTCCGACCAGAATAACATCAGGGTCTTCACGAAGAGCTGCTCTTAACGCATTGGCGTACGAATGCGAATCGATTCCGATTTCACGCTGGTTTACTATTGATTTATTATGCTGATGCAAATATTCAATCGGGTCTTCCAAAGTAATAATATGTGCATCACGATTCTTATTGATTTTGTCGATGATAGCCGCCAAAGTAGTCGATTTACCCGAACCTGTAGGACCGGTAACCAAAATCAACCCTCTTTTTCTGGTATAAAGATCAATAACCGACTCGGGAACTCCCAATGCCACAGGATCGGGAACCTCGGTACCGACAATACGCAGTGCTATAGCCACAGAGCCTCTTTGCTGGAAAGCATTAACTCTGTAACGACCCAACGTTCTGATGGAAAAGGACATATCGTATTCACCCTTTTCTTCAAAGGACTGCAACTGTCTTTCATCCATTATTTCTTCAAGATATCTCTTTGTATCCGGAGGAAGCAGTCTGTCAAACTGATCCAACGTGATCAAATGACCGTTAACACGCATTTTGGGCGGCACACCAACGGTAATATGAACATCGGATGCTCCGTTTTCTTTTCCTATTGTCAATAATTCTTCAAGTGTGGGTAAAGCCATAATAACCTCGCAATTACATTCCCATGTTCTTCAACATATCTGTATCCATAACATGTCTGTTATCCATAGTTTTCATGATATCCTTGATTTCCAAATCTCCGAAAAGAGACCTGTTGGATAAATCGATAATCTCGTTTCCGTCAAAAGAAAGAATCATAGGTCTGAACAAATCAGATCTGTTCTCCGCCAAAACCAAAGCTTTGGAACCGGTATTCAATTCAACGCAGACACCGGGAACCAATACATTAATGGAATCCACCAGGCTCATAACTATATTCTTATCAAAAATACCCGGGCGTTCCAACATAAACTTAATCGTGGCAACTTCGGATTCAGGTGCACGGTCTTCGTTCATGGCCGTCATATCATCAAATGTACTGGCAACAGCTAAAATCTTGCCGCCTATCATCAGTTTGACCGAAGGATCTACTATACCGCTGTCAATGCCTTCACGGATTTTTTCACCCTGGAAAATGTATCTGCGGACATTGGGCTCCGAAGAAAAAATCTTTTCAACCGTTTCCGGTGGTACTGATCCTGCCACCAACGCTGCCGAAACAACATCGAGACGGTCTTCTATCTTAATATTGAGTTTATTTGACATCATAGCCGCCAAAATAGCAACATTCAACGCATGTTTATATCTGGCATCTTCACTGCTTCGAAGATTCTGATTAAAATTAATCTTCGATTCAAGATGTCCGTAATTCTTAATAATATTCGAAACAATAATCTGGAGTTTGGCTGTACGGCCCTGAGTATTGATTCTGTCAACTTCATCCATCAGACTAAAGACATTGACTGTCTGGAATCTTTCGAATTCAATATCTTCCTCGGACATTGGCGGGCAGGGTTCTGCCGGTTCCAGAATAAAAAGGCCAATCAATCCGAAATTCTGAATACTTGCAATACCGGGTGCGGTAATCTTGGCATCACGTTCAAACAAAAGGACACCGTTCTTGTTGTATATGGGCCTGGCAAGACGCATTCCCGGCTTCAATTCATCGATTTTTTTAAACTGCATAAATAACCCCCTGAAATTTAGTAGTTTAAATAGAAAAAAAATACCATATCAATTTTATACTTAATTTACATAAAGCGCAACAAGATGTTGAACATATATGCTGTTAATCAAAGAGAAAGTCAGCAAAAATGTAATTGGAAACATCTATTCCGTTTTTGGTTAACATAACACGTTCAAAATCATCACCCTCAACGCGCAGGAATCCCTGCTCGGCATATTTTTCGATGACCTCAATATACTGTGCAGGAAACGGCTCTCCGAATATCTGTTTGAAACGTTCGTGACTTACTCCCTCGATTTTTCGAAGTCCCAGGAACATAAACTCTTCCATCTGTTCAAAAACGCTGAGGGCTTCTTTATCCCTTGCGGAAAAGTCGCCTGAAAGATACTCCTCCATTATCGGGGTGTTTTTGAATCGAACATTCGAAATCATAGAGGAGGCTCCGAGCCCTAATCCCAAATAATCTCCTCGGTCCCAATAAACCAGATTGTGTCGACATTCATATCCATTCTGAGCATAATTCGATATCTCATATCTGTGGAAACCGCTTCCGGATAGTATATCATCTGTTATTTTATACATTTCCCTCTCGTCTTCTTCGGACGGCAAAGCCTGTTCCGATACGGCATCGTCACCGTATCGCTCATAAAAGGGAGTGCCCTCTTCTATAATCAGACTGTACGCGGATATATGCGTCGGCATCGGCTTTAGCGAAAGAACATAGTTAAGTGTACTCTCCCATGATTCTATGCTTTGTCCGGGAAGTGCACACATCAAATCCACATTTACATTTCGAAAACCATTAGATAACACCTGTTTGTATGTTTGTTCAAACGTCTCCAGATTATGTATTCTGCCCAGCAGTTTCAGTTCGTTATTGTTCGCAGACTGCAATCCCAGGCTGATTCTGTTTATTCCCGTGCTTCGGTATATTGAAAGTTTCTCATCAGATACGGTTCCCGGATTACATTCAATTGATATCTCGCAGTTGATTGTGATGTTAAATTTGCATTTAATTTCATTAAGGACATCCGATATCAACTCGGCATCAATTGCAGACGGAGTCCCTCCTCCGAAGAAAATACTGATTATTTCATAGTTTGCATACGAAGGTGCTTTTGCATCTATTTCCGAAATAAGGTTCGCGGTATATGCCCTGTGAGCAGTTTCATCCGCAGAAAAAGAAAGGAAGTCGCAATAAGCACACTTCCTTACACAAAACGGTATATGGATGTACAAACTCAATTCCTTCAACCGATTAATCCTCATCCAATTTAAGAACAGACATAAAGGCACTTTGAGGGATTTCCACATTGCCGAACTGACGCATTCTCTTCTTTCCCTCTTTTTGCTTTTCAAGCAGTTTCTTTTTACGGGTAATATCTCCGCCGTAACACTTGGCCAGCACGTCTTTTCTTAATGCTTTTATGGTTTCTCGTGCTATAACCTTGCCGCCCACTGCAGCCTGAATCGGTATTTCAAAAAGATGACGGGGAATCTCATCCTTCAGCTTTTCGCACATCTTTCTGCCTCTTTCATAAGCTCCGTCTTTGTGAACAATAAATGAAAGAGCATCTACTTCTTCCTTATTAATCAAAATATCAAGCTTAATAAGTTCTGATTTTTCATATCCTTTAAGTTCATAGTCAAAGGAAGCATATCCTCTTGACTTTGATTTAAGGGCATCGAAAAAGTCATATATTATCTCATTCAGCGGCAATTCGTATTTTAATAAAGCTCTGGACTGCTCGATATACTCCATTCCCAAGTATCTGCCGCGACGTTGCTGACATAACTCCATGATAGGTCCGATGAATTCGGTAGTAACCATGATTTCCGCAGATACTATCGGCTCTTCCATATATTCTATCTGCGAAGGATCCGGCAGATTTGAAGGATTGGTCAGTTCTATCATCTCACCATCCGTCTTATATACATGATAAATAACACCCGGTGCGGTTGTGACTAAATCAAGATTATACTCACGTTCAAGTCGCTCTTCGATGATTTCCAGGTGCAAAAGTCCCAAAAAGCCGCATCTAAAACCAAAGCCCAGTGCCATTGATGTTTCAGGTTCATATGTCAATGAGGCATCATTTAACTGCAGTTTTTCCAACGCATCACGCAAATCCGGATACTTGGCTCCGTCGGCCGGATACATTCCGCAATACACCATGGATTGAACTTTTTTATATCCGGGCAAAGCTTCCGCACACGGATTGTCAAAGTCTGTAACAGTATCGCCTACTGCCGTATCGCGAACATTTTTGATGGACGCTGTAATATATCCTACCATTCCGGCGGACAATTCCTCGCAGGGAATAAACTGTCCGGCGCCGAAGGTTCCGACTTCAACCACGTCGCAGACCGCTTCCGTAGCCATCATCTTTACCTTGGTTCCTCTCTTTACCGAGCCATCGAAAACACGTACAAAAACAATTACGCCCTTATACGAATCATACAGCGAATCAAATATCAAAGCCTTAAGCGGCTTATCGGCATCTCCCGTAGGTGCAGGTATCTTTGATACTACAGCTTCAAGCACTTCATCTATGCCTATTCCGTTTTTTGCGGAAATCAGTGGCGCATCCATTGCTTCGAGACCGATTACATCTTCAATTTCGTTCTTTACCCTGTCAGGATCGGCGGATGGCAAATCAATCTTATTGATAACGGGAAAAACTTCCAAATCATGGTCAAGTGCAAGATATACATTGGCCAAGGTCTGGGCTTCGATACCCTGGGCCGCATCAACTACCAAAATGGCGCCGTCGCAGGCAGCAAGTGATCTCGACACTTCATAGTTAAAGTCGACATGTCCCGGAGTATCAATCAAGTTAAAGATATACTCTTCCCCATTCTTGGCTTTATAAACCGTTCTGACAGACTGCGCTTTGATGGTAATACCTCTTTCACGCTCCAAATCCATGTTATCAAGGACCTGAGACTGCATTTCACGGCTGGTCAAAAGCCCTGTCATCTCGATAATTCTGTCAGCCAACGTGCTTTTACCGTGATCTATATGAGCAACTATACAAAAATTGCGGATTTTAGACTGATCAATATGAGACATTCGATTCTCTCCAAAAAATAAAAAAATATCGTTATTTCCAAAAAGACCGCTTCGTATGACGGTACGAAACGGTCCTTAATAAATCAAAATAAATATGTATCAGCTTATGCCATCTTGTTAACAGCCTGAGCTAATCTGGCAACCTTTCTAGAAGCTGTATTCTTAGCGAATACACCCTTAGAACATGCTTTATCGATAATAGATGTAGCAGAAAGTAATGCTTCTTCGGCAGCCTTCTTATCATTAGCTTCGATAGCGGCTCTAACCTTCTTAACAGCTGTCTTAACACCTGTCTTGATAGCCTTATTCTTTTCAGCATTTCTCTCAGCAACTACGATTCTCTTCTTTGCAGATTTAATATTAGCCAAAATGTTCACCTCCTATTAAAATCATCCGTATCAGTGTTTCATTAAAGCCGGAGACACGGACGTTTTAATGTAAACACACGCATATTATTGTAGCGAGGCAACCTGACAATGTCAATAGCATATATTAAATTTCTTCATCTGTCACGGCATTCGGATCGTATTCCAAAATATCACCCGGCTGGCAGTTTAATGTCTCACAGATGCTTTCCAAAGTCGAAAACCTGATTGCGCTGATTTTACCGGTCTTCATTTTTGATAAATTTACGTTTGTAACTCCGACTTTCTCTGATAATTCGTTTAAAGATATCTTACGATCGGCCATTACACGGTCAAGTCTTAATATTATTTTACCCATGTAATCACCTCCTACAATGTTTCATCAGACTGCTTCTGAAGAACATATCCGTATCTGAAAATGGTATAAATGCACCAGAAAACCAACGCTGTCAACGCGCATTCAAACACGCCCACAAGCAGAAGTAATATAGCGGTAACAATAATAAAACTGATTTTAAGTTTCTTACTTATTGCTTCGGTAAACGGCGAGTCGGATTCCCTGATTGATTTAAAGATAGATCCCATAATGTGGAACAGCACAAATCCGATTCCCAAAAGAACTGCTCCGACGATGCAGAAGAATCCAAGCATGGTTGCTCTGTCTTCGGGATCGATTTCATTAAGTGCTATTTCGCCGGCCAAACCATTTCCGAGGCGACCCATTTCCAAAGTGAAACTTCCCATATCAAAGTCATCCCCAAAGTTTACCAGTTGTTTGTTTACCTCGTCCTTGCCGATAAACAATGCTATTCCTGTTACCAAGCACAAAACAGCGAAAACACAAAGCATTATTTTCACGATATTGGTTACAACGCATATCGCCTTACAACTCTTTCTGACATTTTGTAATTCCATACTAGCTTCATTCATTTTTTATTCCTCCATGTGTAAAATGTGTATTGATAAATATTTATCGTTTGTCGATAACACATTTGTATCATGGTAAAAAATGTTTGTCAACTATTTTTTATCGTTTTTCGTTAATTTTTTATCCCAAGCATTTAAAAACATCATTCGCGGACGTTCCGGCGAAGATTCCTTCATCGTTTCCGGCCGTGATAATTCCTTTAAAGCAGCCGTTTTTGTCAAAAAACGGAGTCCCTGACATCCCTTCATTTAACACAGCGCTTCCCAGCACACAGGTCCTGTCAAGTTCATATATAAAGTCCTTTTCCGAAATAATTTTCCCCAAAACTTCATTACTGTCACTAAAATAGTCATACATCACTATCTCATCATCCGGTTTCAAGTCATCGCCCCCTGCTCGAAGAACACTTAGGTTTTCAACCGTCTCTTTCGAAACGCCGGATTCATTATTTATCAATATGCTTATAAACCCAACATCAAAAGACTCATCGCATCCGAATTTCTGTCCGAAGCATTTAACCTTACCCGGAAGCATAATATACGAGTTTTCGTCCCAATCATCTATGACGTGAAGTGCTGTAACAACTATCACTTCGGAATCATTTATTTCGATTATTCCTCCACTTCCGCACCCTGATGATGTGAATACACCGACCATTGTACCGATCAATTCCTCCCTATTGGGTTTATCAGGCGCCTTTGCGCATGCAAAAATCCCGGTCAATGCCAAAATAAGCACTGCAACCGGGATTATAATTTTGTTAATACATATCTTCATCTTCATAATATTTATCACAAATGAGTGGGACTGTAAGCCGGGTTATGTCTAGAGTGATCATCTATCTAGGACTGCCGTCACCGACAGTCTCAAGCGACCTACCAGGGAGCTAACCGGGCAAGCTAAACGCCCCCTATTTGGTCTTGCTTCGGATGGGGTTTACATCCGCCGCAGTTGTTACCAACTACGCGGTGGTCTCTTACACCGCCTTTTCACCCTTACCCAACTACCCGCCGAAGAGGCGGACACACCTACGGTGTGTATCGGGCGGTTATTTTCTGTTGCACTGGCCTTAGAGTCACCTCCACCAGACGTTATCTGGCATCCTGCCCTATGAAGCCCGGACTTTCCTCTCGCAGCAAATGCTGCCAGCGATCACTCATCCCACTCATGTATGAACTTGTTAATATATACGGCCTGAAGTCGGATCGTAGCCATGTCGTTCTGTGAGCCAAGGAGTTGGGAGCTCTAATTGTCTTCCTAAGACCGCTTGGCCTCCGACTTCCCTATGAAGCCCGGACTTTCCTCTCGCAGCAAATGCTGCCAGCGATCACTCATCCCACTCATGTATGAACTTGTTAATATATACGGCCTG
>JAZUFW010000079.1:0-26534 GCA_045640905.1 Lachnospiraceae bacterium | reverse complement strand
GGAAGGCATTGCCCCAAATCGTAATATACTTCATCATTTGTTTTTGAATATCCAAAGAATGCAGGAACAGCCAATAATACAAATATTACAAGGAATACAGGAAACACTTTAACTACTCTTTGTGATAATTTACTCATATCGGGAATGAGTGATTTATGTCTTGTTTTTTGGAGTGGTTTATCAAGCAAAAGGATTAAAGAAGGTAATAGTGTTACACAACTTATTACACCTAACAACACACCTTTTGCCATTACTATTCCAATATCTTTACCCAGAGTGAATGACATAAAGCAGAGAGCTATAAAACCTGCTATTGTTGTGGTTGAACTTCCTATTATCGCAGAAAAAGTTTCGCTTATAGCCTTAGTCATTGCATTATTTCTATCTGTATCTTTCTTAAGCTCTTCATTATATGAATTCCATAAAAAGATAGAATAGTCCATTGTTACCGCTAACTGTAATACAGCAGATAAAGCCTTGGTTATATAGGATATTTCTCCAAGAAACATATTACTTCCCAGATTGATTAGTATTGCGATACCGATACTAAAAAGGAATACTATTGGAATTAACCAACCGTCTAAGAGGAGTATCATTGTTATAGTAGCAAGAGCTACTGCTATTCCGACATAAAGAGGTTCCTCTTTTTCACATAAATCTTTAAGATCTGTTACCAAGGCAGACATTCCGGAAACGAAACATCTTTCATCACAAATTGATCTGATATCTTTTATTGCCTGAATGGTTTCATCGGCCGATGTTGCTGTGTCAAAGAATACGGCAATCATTGTGGCATCATCAGTATTAAATGCTTCATATATTTCATCAGGGAGCATTTCGATGGGTACATCAAGGTCCATGATACTTGAATACCAAAGCGCTGTATTAACATGATTTACCTCCTCAATTCTGTCTCTTAAGGAAGCAACTTCAGTAACTTCCATGTTTTTTACAACGATAAAAGAAAAAGCACCTTTTCCAAATTCGTCTTTTAACTCATATTGTCCGATTACGGTATCCATATCTGCGGGAATGTAATCGAGCATATCGTAATTGATTCTTGTGTGAGCAATTCCAATTACTGATGGTACTAATAGCAAAAGACAAATTATCAATACCGGCACTTTGTGCTTTACAATTGATTTTGCTAATTTCATAATGTATCTCCTTTCCTATAGATATTTTTCATAAGCATCCTCAAATATGTTTACTAATGGAGAATTTAGCAGAGCATATTGCATATAAAAATGGTTAAAAAAATACCCGTGCCTAATTTTTAGGCACGAGCACAAAAGTGTACAACAGATTTCTTTAATTCAATTCTTCAAGGCGTTTAATAGTGGTACTTATTTGGTCAGTTCTTACCGTTACTATACGACTGTAAGATTCAAGTACTTTTTCATTCATTTCTGAATTAAGCCAATCAATGATTATTCCAAAACATTCGCATTTATGGAATCTGATAATACTTTCTTTATCTTGGTCGGATACAAGACTGTTCATAAGTAATGTATCAACATACGTTCTTATTCCGTAATCACACATCTGCCAAAGATATCTTTCGAAAATATCTCTGTTTATTGAATTATAAATATGTAAAAGAGGTCGTCTTTTACTGATAGTGAATTCAACTGCCAATGCTAAACAATTTTCAATAGAGTCCAATGTCGGAAATCTTGAAATAACCTCATCGCAGTGCTCTTTAACAATTTCTTCAATAAGTGAAGGAATGTCTTGGTAATGATAATAAAACGAATTTCTGTTTATTCCACATTCTTTGGTGAGCTCTTTTACAGTTATATCTTTCAATGGCATTCGTTCAAGCATTTGTGTAAATGTTTCTTTAATTGCTTTTTTCATAAAATCTGCCAAAAAAAAAGACCTCCTTTTAGAAGCCGAATATTTTCTCTCAACAATATGGGTATATAAAATCGGGGTGACGTGATTCGAACACGCGACCTCTACGTCCCGAACGTAGCGCTCTACCAAGCTGAGCCACACCCCGTTATTAAACTCACTAATGCATTATACTATTTAATCTGTTTTTATGCCACTAAAATTTTAAAGAACCTCTGTTTCTTCTTCTGCGCGACCTGTCACTTCTTTTTTGCTTAATATTTTCAAACACATTATAGTTCACTATCACAGACTGTATTTGCGCAATTACTATTAGTGCACCGGCTACTATCAAAATCCAATATGCTATATTAACAACATTCACAAAAGTAATGTTGTCTTCTTCCTCGATTTCTTCTTCCTTTTCGTTTATTGCTCCCTCAACTTCAAAAGCAGATAACTCAACTTTATTTTCTACCGCCTTTAATGTCCCGTACCCTAAGTATGCTCCGTGATATGAATATTCTATATACGCAATGTCGTCCGCACTTTGTGTCTGGTACGAAAGATTGGTTTCCATATCATCAAACGTTATATTCTTGGGTAAAATAACATAATTATCCTCACACAGTTCGATAATCTGCCCGGATGTCCCCAAAATATCTACATCGGAAGGAAAGAAATTATTGCTCTTAATGGAATATTGCGTTTCATTTTCAGCAATATTGGCAATCTCAAAATTGCTGAATCCATAATCAAATAACTTAACGGTATCATAAAACTGATCCGGAGATTCTTCATCCAAAATAACGCAAATCAGCATCATCCCGTTTTGTTCCGCACAGGTAACCAATGTTTCCCCGGCAGCATCGGTATATCCGGTCTTTCCTCCTTTGATACCGGTATACGGTATCTCACCGGAAATTAATTTGTGCTTGTTCTTTACATAGAAATCATCCGGTTGTGAAGCCGTGGCTTCAAAATGATACGTAGCCGTATTTCCGATTTTTGCCAAATATTCATTATGGAAAAACTCATTAGCTATCATTGCCAAATCGAACGCGCTTGTGTAATGTTCTTCGTCATGTAAGCCGTTGGCATTGGTAAAATGAGTATCTTTTAACCCTAAAGACTCAACTTTGTCATTCATCATTTGTACAAAGGAGTCCATATCACCGCCCACATGTTCGGCAACAGCATTCGCTACTTCATTGGCGGAGCCTACCATTAATCCGTACAGGCACTCTTCCATCGGCATAGCCTGTCCCGGATCTATACCGATATTTGAACTTCCGGGCTCCAAAGAAAAAACAGCATCATGCGAAAACTTAACGGTTTCATCCATTTGACAATTCTCGGCAGCTAAAAGTGCCGTTATCATTTTCGTAGTGCTGGCAGGATATAAATGTTCATGTATATTTTTTGCATATAATACAACACCTGTATTTGCTTCCACCAAAAAAGCGGCCCTCGCATTTAATGTGGGACCGGCAGGCCAATTCTGTATTTCGTTTGTCTCAACGGTAATAAGTGATTTTTCGGAAACAGTCTCTTCTTCAGAATAGGCAGATATACAATTGCCAAAGCACATGACTAAAGCCAGTACTGTAACTAGGATTCTTTTCTTCATCCTTTTTTCTTTACTGCGAGTTTTTCCTTTTTACTGTCAAGAACCTGTTGTCTTTTTTGAGCAAATTCCGTTGCTGTTTCATAATCAACGAATTTTACTGTTTTTACAACATATACTTTTTCGGTTTCGGTTTTCTTTATTCGTACTTTATATTTGATAAAACCGTGTACCGGACATTCCGCTATGGAATAAAAATGCTTTCCTCCGTTCGGAGAAAACCAACGAACCGCTTTTTTCACCGGTTTATTACATCCGGGACATTTGGTAGACGATACTTCACGATCAGCCATGGCTGATTTTTTATCTTCAAAACATCTCGAAATATATTTTGTATATGTCTTAAAATCAACGTGTATTTCTTCTTCCTTTTTCTGCGGAAGAGAGAAAGTATCGTATGAATAATATTCCAGCACATCCTGAGGAAGAAGTGCCAAAATCTTTGCTGTATAATACGCATCGGAAAAAGCTCTGTGGAACGGAATATCTTTTTCCATGTTCAATGCATCTATGGCTGTTTCAAGACTTCGTCTTGATTTGCCGTCTTCGAAAGCAAGCGAATAAAGCTTTTGGACATCCAAAAACTTCAAAGGTCCGTCTGATAAAACTTCCATATTATAGAAACGCATATTTCTCTGCATTTCATATAAATCGAGAGGTCCCCAAGTACAATACACTGCATCGTTTCCGACAAAATCAAGAAATTCCTTCATAACTTCAGGAAATTCTTTTCCGCGCATTAAATCCTGCATGTGTAAATGAATTATCTTGGAAGTGATGTGGTGCATATGAGTATAAACCGTAGGTTTGACAAGTTGATTAAACTCGCCTATCATCTTTCGGTCATTACTCATACGTATGGCACCTATATCGATAATCTCAAAAGGAAGTTCTTTAACTTCCTTTTCTTTTCCTGTATTCGATTGATTCCATTCAAGGTCAAGAACAATATAATTCATTTTTCAATCCTATACTTCATTCTATCCCTTAAATAATACACCACCTTCCGAAAATTCGCTACTTTATAATTAAGCACCGCTTTCGACACTTACTTGATTACTACGTTTACTCCATCCATTCCGAACGCAACCACTTTCTTAACAGTTCCCGTTCCTTCTGTAGAAACCAGAATGTCATTTCCGCGTCGAACAGCCTTTATCGTCAATTTGATCTCGTTATCTTTTCCGTATACCGTTGTTGAAATCTCCTTATCTTCAGCCAAAGCATAGATTCTCACTTCAACATCATTTTCATAATCATAATCCGGTTTATCGTCAACGGAACCCATAACTACCATGGAATTTTCTTTAACGAGCAAAGGAAGATGGAAATAATCATACTTTTCCTCGTACCATTTCTCACCTTTATAATTTTTACCCGTAAAGAAATCGGTCCATGTTCCGTTTGGAAGATAGAAAGAACCTATTCCCTCATCATTAAATATCGGAGCAACCAATAAATTGTCGCCCAGCATATACTGTTTATCAACGAATTGACAGGTTCTGTCTTTAGGAAATTCCATAACCATGGCACGCATTGTAGGAATTCCGCTCTTTGAAGTATCTATTGCTGTTTTGTAAATGTATGGCATTAAGGATGCTTTTAACCGCGTAAAGGTTTTTACTACCTGAACAGCTTCATCATCATATACCCAGGGAACTCTGTAAGAAGAAGAACCGTGAAGGCGTGAATGTGATGACAAAAGTCCAAACTGAACCCATCTTTTATATACATCAGCCGTGGATGTATTTTCGAAACCGCCTATATCATGAGCCCAATATCCGAAACCGCTCATCATTAATGATAATCCGCCTCGTAAGCTTTCTTCCATGGATTCATAATCGGACCAACAGTCTCCGCCCCAATGAACAGGGAACTTCTGTCCGCCGACAGTAGCAGAACGTGCAAATAATACAGCCTGACCCTTTCCTCTTTTTCTCTCCAACAATTCATATACGCATTTGTTGTACAGATATGTATAATAATTGTGCATCTTTAAAGGATCTGAACCGTCATGGAATTTGACATCCTTTGTGGGAATTCTCTCTCCGAAATCAGTTTTGAAGCAATCAACTCCCATATCCAACAGTACTTCCAATTTGTCCTGGAACCATTTACATGCTTCGGGATTGGTAAAGTCAACTATGGCCATACCGGGTTGCCACATATCCCACTGCCAAACCTGACCGTTACTTCTTTTTATGAAATATCCGTTTTTCATGCCTTCATCGAAAAGAACTGATTCCTGACCGATATATGGATTGATCCAAACACAGATATTCAAACCTTTTGCTTTTATTCTTGATAACATTCCTTTGGGATCCGGGAATACTCTGTCGTCCCAAACGAAATTCGACCAATGGAATTCCTTCATCCAATAGCAATCAAAATGGAATGTTCGCAACGGAATTCCGCGATTAATCATTCCGTCTATAAAGCTCATACATGTTTCTTCATCATAATTGGTTGTAAATGAAGTTGAGAGCCACAAACCAAATGTCCAAGGTGCCGGCAGAGACGGTTTTCCTGTCAAATCAGTATATTTTTCCAATACTTCTTTCATGGAAGGACCGTTAATAATGAAATAATCCAAATAGCTTCCCGCTACCGAAAACTGTGTCCTTGTAACCATTTCGGTTCCTATTTCAAATGAAACTTCTTCGGGATGATTGACCAAAACCCCGTATCCTTTGGTAGTCAAATAGAAGGGGATATTTTTATAGGACTGATATGTACTTGTTCCGCCGTCGGCATTCCATATATCTACAGTTTGTCCGTTTTTGATAAACGGGGTAAATCTTTCTCCGAGACCGTATACCTTTTCGTCAACTGTCATTGAAAGCATTTGTCTGATATATGTTTCACTTTCATCACCCGGATCATATGCCAATCCGCGCCAATCTGTTTTCATCAATGCCAAATCACGTCCGGTAGATGTCGTAATTACCTCGTTTCCGCGAACATATTTTATCGAAAACTGCTTTTTATTGATAACCATGGTCATGGAACCTGATGTTATTGATATTTCATTCTCGGAATCTTCAACATCCAGTTTGATTTCGTCGTTTACTTCCAAATCAAAAGAAGGAGTATTATATATGGCTCCTTTGTAATGATATGTACGTACTCTTAATATATCGGGAAGCGGAGATGTTATTTCCATCGTCAAATTAATATTTCCCAATACATCTCCTCGTGTCATTACATGATATGTCGGTACACATAGACTTACTTTAGTGTCTTCAATATTTGTAAAATACACTTCCTGCGGTGCAAAACAGGAACATCCCTCTTTTTGCATCCAACAACCGTTCGAAAATTTCATAATCTTACCTCCGATAGTGTTTAGTTTTATGATAATGTTATCAAATGAAAAATAACATGTATATAACAAAAAACCGAAGACTTTTAGATTGTCTTCGGTTTTGCTTCTTTCGAATATAGAATTTTTAATATAATCGGCGTCAGGATACTGGAAACTATAATCAGTAAAATGACACAGGTAAAATAATGAGCATCCAAAAGTCCCACAGCCAAACCTTTTTGCGAAACTATCAATGCGACTTCTCCTCGCGTCATCATACCGACTCCGATTTTCAAAGAATCATTCAGATTGTATTTAAAACATTTGGCCATCAGACCGCAACCTACTATTTTTGCTATCATACCGACCAATACAAATCCTATCGAAAACCAGAGCATGTTTAAAGTCATGTTATCAAAATTGGTTTTCAATCCGATACTGGCAAAAAATATTGGTCCGAAAAGCATATAGGAATTGATATCTACTTTTCTTTCAATATAATCCGAATCATCTATCGAACATAGAATAATGCCCGCAACATATGCTCCCGTAATATCCGCAATTCCGAAAAATCTTTCGGCTATATAAGCAAACGCAAAGCAATATGCCAATCCAGCAATAGGAATTCGTCGTGTGTGAGGATACTTTTTATCGATGATTTTAAAAATCTTATATGAAATAACACCTATAATAATTGCAAAAACAAAGAACAAAACTGTACTTATCACCACTTTGCCGGGTTTCGTTTGCGGATCCTTAAATGCTATAACAAAAGTCAAAATGATAATACCGATAACATCATCTATAATAGCCGCACTAAGGATAAGTGTTCCTACTTTTGTACTGATTTTGCCCAATTCTTTAAGGGTTTGTGCCGTAATACTGACCGAAGTTGCAGTCAGGATAACTCCTACAAACACAGCTTTGTAAAAATCCAGTGATCCCCACGGAGCAGCTCCGTAAAACGCCATATACAACAAAGCTCCTCCCAAAAGAGGAATAAAAACTCCGCAACAAGCTATCAATGTAGCCTGAGGTCCGGTTTTAATCAACTGCTTTAAATCGGTTCCCAACCCTGCGGAAAACATTAGTAAAATAACTCCGATTTCCGCCATATAGGTAATAAAATCATTTTGTGTTACCCATCCTAAAACACATGGACCGATTAATACTCCGGCTATTATTTCACCGACAACCTGCGGTGCTTTAAGCTTTCGTGCCAACAATCCCAGCAGTTTTGCCGCAATTACAATTATTGCCACATCACGTAATATTTCATAACTTTCCATAATATACTCCTTCGCTATATAAGACCTTCTTCAGATGCTCGTAATCTGCATCCGTTTTTTGCAGATCCTATTTCGCATATTTCGGGTTCATCATTTTCCACACAAAAAGAACATGCGGGACATGCTTTTTCTTCTCCGCCGAAATCTCTCGGTATTCCTTCGTTATTTTCATTATGTTTGCAGTCTTTACACCAACATAATTCACATTCTATAAACGGAGCCACATCGGAAAAGGCGGATTCCGAATCATTATTATTTAATAATGCAAAAAAATCAAGTTGTCCCTCTATTTGTTTGCTTTTTTTACTCATATATGTCTCCAAATGATTTCAAATTGTTGCAGATTTGAAATCATCAATTCTGTTTGAATATATTCAAACTTTCCCCGAAAGCAAACCCCCACCTATAAGTGGGGGTTTATAATTATTCTTCCTCTTCTTCAACCGGTAATGTTACTTCTTCATCTTCATCGTCATAATCGATTGCTATGTCTTCCGGTTGTTCTATATTATCCAGTTCTTCTTCGGATATTTCTTCATCACCGTTTGTTATTTTTTCTCTGACCTTCGCAATTTTGGCTACCAGTATACCCTTATCCAGGTTAATTAATTTAACTCCGGAAGTAATACGTCCCAAAATTGAAACATCGGACATAGGAATTTGTATAATCGTTCCAAGGCTGGTAATCATTAGAATTTCATGATCATCATTAACTCCCTTTACGCCGACAACATTTCCAGTTTTTTCGGTAATCTTATAACATTTAACACCTTTACCGCCACGTTTCTGAACCGTGAATTCATCCAGATATGTTCTCTTTCCCATACCCTTTTCGGATACTATTAACAGAGAATCACCTTGGTGATCTAACTGCATTCCGACGATTTCGTCTTCATCTGCCAGATTCATGCCTCGAACACCCATTGACGATCTACCGGTATTTCTGACATCTGTTTCCTTGAATCTGATACACTGACCGTATTTTGTTACCAAGAAGATATCTGTATTTTCATCGGTAATCTTTACTTCTATCAGTTCATCATCATCCCTTAGATTAATAGCTATCAATCCGTTCTTACGAATATTTGAATATTCGGTAACCTTGGTTTTCTTAATGGTTCCTTTCTTCGTCACCATAAACAGGTTCTTTTCATCTTCGTATTCTTTAACGGGTATAAGTGCACTGATTTTTTCACCGGGATTTAACTGTAACAGATTTACTATCGCAACACCGCGGGAAGTACGTGAGCTTTCCGGAATTTCGTATGCCTTTAATCTGTATACACGTCCCATATTTGTGAAGAACATTATATAGTGATGAGTAGTGGTCATCAATAAATCTTCAATATAATCTTCTTCAATTGTATTCATACCCTTGATTCCTTTTCCGCCTCTGTGCTGAGACTTAAAGTTATCAACGGTCATTCTCTTTATGTATCCCAGGTCAGACATTGCGATAATAGTGTTCTGATTCGGAATCATATCTTCATCAGTTATATCAAACTCGTCAAAACCTATCTTTGAACGTCTGTCATCACCATACTTTTCAGCTGTGATTATCATTTCCTGTCGGATTACGCCCAACAATAATTTTTCATCCGCCAAAATAGCTTTTAATTCGGCAATTTTCTTAACCAATTCCTCATGTTCATTTTCAAGTTTGTTTCTTTCCAAACCTGTTAATGAACGGAGTCGCATATCAACAATCGCCTGAGCTTGAGGATCGGTCAAGCCGAATCGACCCATCAAATTATCCTTGGCTGTCTGTGTATCCTGAGAATTTCTGATTATTTTAATAACTTCATCGATATTATCTAAAGCTATTAATAATCCCTGGAGTATATGATCACGTTCTTCGGCTTTGTTTAAGTCGTACTTTGTACGTCTGGTTACTACTTCTTCCTGGTGCTTCAAATATGCACTTAACATCTCAAGAAGACTCATAACCTTCGGTTCATTATTAACCAAAGCCAGCATAATAACGCCGAACGTATCCTGTAACTGTGTATGTTTGTACAACTGATTCAAAATAATATTGGCATTGGCATCACGACGTAATTCTATTACGATTCGCATACCTTCTCTGTCAGATTCATCTCTTAAATCGGTAATACCGTCTATCTTTTTAAGCTTAACCAGTTCGGCAATCTTTTGAATCAGATTAGCCTTATTAACCATATACGGAAGTTCGGTTACGATGATACTGTTCTTTCCGTTTGCACTGGTTTCGATATTTGTAACGGCACGAACTCTGATTTTTCCTCTACCGGTTCTGTACGCTTCTTCGGCACTCTTGGTTCCGAGAATAATTCCGCCTGTAGGAAAATCGGGAGCCTTAATTATTGACAGTAACTCTTCTATTTCTGTTTCTCTGTCTTCCAAAACCTTATTATCAATGATTTTGACCAGAGCATTAATAACTTCTCTCAAATTATGAGGAGGTATATTGGTAGCCATACCTACGGCAATTCCCGTAGTACCGTTTACCAACAAATTAGGATATCGGCTGGGTAAAACAACCGGTTCCTTTTCCGTTTCATCGAAGTTCGGAATAAAATCAACCGTATCTTTGTTAATATCTGCCAGCAACTCCATAGATATCTTGGACAATCTGGCTTCGGTGTATCGCATAGCTGCCGCACCGTCGCCGTCTACGGAACCAAAGTTTCCGTGACCGTCTACCAGTGTATATCTGAAATTCCAAGGCTGCGCCATATTTACCAATGCACCGTAAATCGAACTGTCACCGTGAGGATGGTATTTACCCATGGTATCACCGACTATACGAGCTGACTTACGATGAGGTTTGTCAGGGCCGTTATTTAACTCAATCATAGAGTACAATACTCTACGTTGAACCGGCTTTAATCCATCACGAACATCGGGAAGTGCACGTGATGCAATAACACTCATCGCATAATCGATATACGATGTTTCCATTGTTTTTTGTAAATCGACTTCATGGATTTTATCAAAAATATTATCTTCCATTTTTACTCCGTTTCGCGGCGAAGCCGTGCGATTTTATATATCAAGATTTTGAACAAATTTAGCATTTTCTTCGATAAAATCACGTCTCGGTTCGACTTTATCACCCATCAAAGTAGTGAATGTCAAATCAACTTCGGATTCTGCTTCTTCATCGAAGACCACTCTCTTAAGAATACGTTTCTCGGGATCCATGGTTGTTTCCCACAACTGTTCCGCATCCATTTCTCCAAGACCTTTATATCTTTGGATTTTATTGTTCTGATCTCTTCCGACTTCTTTCAAAATTGTATCCAATTCTTCATCGGAATATGCGTACCAGACTTTCTTATTCTTTTCGAGTTTATAAAGCGGCGGTGTTGCCAAATATACATGACCTTGCTTTATTAATTCAGGCATAAATCTGTATAAAAATGTCAGAAGCAAGGTAGCGATATGCGCTCCGTCCACATCGGCATCGGTCATCAGAATAATCTTGTGATATCTAAGCTTTTCAATATCAAAATCATCATGAATACCGGTTCCGAAAGCCGTAATCATCGCTTTAATTTCAGCATTTGCATATATCTTATCAAGGCGCGCTTTTTCAACATTAAGAATTTTTCCTCTAAGAGGTAAAATAGCCTGAGTTGCTCTGGATCTGGCAACTTTTGCAGAACCGCCTGCGGAATCTCCTTCGACTATAAATATTTCACAGTTTTTAGGATCTTTATCCGAACAGTCAGCTAATTTTCCGGGTAAAGCTGCTCCTTCCAAAGCAGTTTTTCTTCGAGTCAAATCTCTGGCTTTTCTTGCGGCATCACGAGCTCTTTGAGCCAAAATCGATTTTTCGCAAATTGACTTGGCAATTATAGGATTCTGTTCCAGGAAATATGTCAATTGCTCGGAAACAATATTATCAACGGCTGATCTGGCCTCTGTATTACCGAGCTTTTGCTTGGTTTGTCCTTCAAACTGAGGATCTTCAATCTTTACCGAAACAATTGCGGTTAATCCTTCTCTGATATCTTCACCGGTAAGGTTCGGCTCGGAATCCTTTAATAATCTATTATTTCTGGCATAATCATTAAAAGTCTTGGTTAATGCATTCCTAAATCCGACCAGATGTGTTCCGCCTTCGGGAGTATTAATATTATTAACGAAACTGAAGGTACTTTCATTGAAAGAATCGTTATGCTGCATTGATACTTCAACATAGACGTTGTTCTTTTTTCCTTCAAAATACAAAATATTTTCGTATAACGGTGTCTTTGATTTGTTTAGATAAGCAACAAATTCCTTTATTCCGCCCTCATAATAGAATTCTCTTTCTTTCGGTTCGGGCATCAGTTCATTTGTTCTTTCATCGCGAAGGACAATTCTTAATCCTTTCGTCAAAAAGGCCATTTCACGAAGTCTTTGCTTCAAAACATCAAACTCATATTCCGTAGTTTCTGTAAATATGGTTCCGTCAGGCTTAAAAGTAACCGTAGTACCTGTTTGATCCTTGGGGCATTCTCCGACTACCTTTAAGGGATAACAAACATGACCTTTTTCATAACGCTGATTGTATATCTTTCCGTCAGTATAAATATTTACTTCCAACCAATCGGACAGAGCATTTACAACCGAAGCTCCTACTCCGTGAAGACCGCCGGATACTTTATATCCTCCGCCACCGAATTTACCGCCGGCATGCAATACCGTAAATACTACTTCTACAGCAGGTAAGCCTGCTTTATGATTGATTCCTACAGGTATTCCACGTCCGTTATCTACGACAGTAACAGAGTTGTCTTTATTTATTGTAACAATTATTTTTGTACAAAAACCGGCCAGTGCTTCATCAACGGAATTATCAACTATTTCATAAACAAGATGATGCAATCCACGGCTTGCGGTAGTTCCGATATACATACCGGGACGTTTTCTTACAGCCTCCAGACCTTCCAATATTTGAATCTGGTCAGCACCGTAATCGTTTTCAACAGGAGAAATATCCAGAGTATCTTTTTCAAATTCGTTATCGTTTAATTCAGCCATAATACCTCCAAGTAATTACGCTTTTGGCGCCGAAGGCGCCCGATTTTACACTTCGGTAACCGCTCCTTCGATTACCTTAAATGTTTTGTTAATCTTAAAATTATTATTTATAAAATCATCAAGTCCGGTACAGGTAATAATAGTCTGTATATCTCCGATACTATCCAATAGATAATTTTGTCTGTTTGAATCCAATTCGGACAATACATCATCCAAAAGTAAAATAGGAGTATCTTCGGTAATTTTTTTAACCAGTTCTATTTCCGAAAGCTTTAATGATAAAGCAGCTGTTCTTTGCTGACCTTGCGAACCGTATTTTCTGATGTCAATTCCGTTGACAATAAAAGAAAAATCATCTCTGTGCGGTCCTACCGTAGTAATCTTTGCCGAAATATCTCTTGCCTGGTTTTCCGCCATTTTTTCGGAATACTCATTTATCGTTACATTCGGTTCATAATTGATTACAATATTTTCTTTTCCGCCGGATAGTTTTAAATGATAATCTTTAATTATTTCGCTTAATTGGTTTGCAAAAGAAATTCTTCGCTCAATTATTTTGCTACCGAAAGAAACAAGTTGAGAATCCCAGATATTTAAGGTCTCTTTAAGACCGGGATTGAAATATATATCTTTTAGTAATTTATTTCTTTGATTGATAATCTTATTATAATTATTCAGATTATATAAATAAAAACTATCAAGCTGACACAATTCCATATCAGCAAATCTACGTCTTTCGGAAGGTCCGTCTTTAATAATACTCAAATCTTCCGGAGAAAAGAAAACTACATTAACAAGACCTAAAAGTTCCGCAGCTTTCTTAATTTTACTGCCGTCTATAGCAATTACTTTTGATTTAGAATCTCTAAGATGCATATCTATTTTTGTTTCTATTTTTTCTTTTTCAACAATAGATCTGATATGAGATTCTTTTTTTCCGAAACTGATTATTTCTTTATCTTTGCTTCCCTTATGGGATTTTGTAGTGGCGGATAAATATATTGCTTCGAGAATATTTGTTTTTCCCTGGGCATTATCTCCGAATAAAACGTTGGTTCCGGAATCAAAATTAATATTTAATTCTTCATAATTTCTGTAATCAGTTAATTCTAAAGACTTAATAATCATGACATAACCTTGACGGAAACACCGTTATATGTAAAAACGTCATTAACATGTAACTTTTTTCCGCGCTGAAGTTCGACATTATCATTTACCAAAACTTCACCGTTTTGAATTACTGTTTTTGCATCTACACCGGAAGAAACCAATCCCGCAAGCTTTAATGCCTGACCTAATTTTATATATTCATCTCTGATAGTAATATTTTCCATAATTTTAAGAAACCGTTGTAAAGTTAACCGGCAATACCATATAAATATATGTTTCTTCGGAATTTTTAATAAAGCAGGGTGATTTAGGATTAACTAAATACATATCAACGCTCTCATCATCAATAACTCTTAATGCATCAAGCATAAATTTAGGATTAAATCCAATCATGATATCTTTTCCGGCTTTATTGATTTCAATTTCATCATTCATGCTGCCGAGAGCGGAACTTATTTTTAATTCCATGCTTCCGTCAACAATATTCATGATAATAGGCTTTTTATCTCCTTCTTTTACCAGAAGAGTTCCTCTGTCTATTGAATCAAGAAGTTCTTTTTTATTGATTGATACTTTTGTTTCATAATCTGAAGAAAGCATCTGATCAACTTTAAAATAATCTCCTTCAATCAGTCTTGAAACTACTACCGTATTATCAAATTCAAAAATTATATGTTTTCCTGTAAAGAAAATATTTACATCTTTATCAGTATCACCTGACAAAATTTTGCTTATTTCATTTAATGTTTTACCCGGAACAATAACTTTTTTGTTAGAATATGAATTCTTTAAAGCTATTTTTCTTATTGCTATTCTATGACCGTCAAGAGCAACAACTTTAAGTACATCACCGTTAATTTCAAAAAGTTCTCCGGTCATTGCTTTGTTATTATCATTATCAGCTATTGAAAAAATAGTTTTGTGAATTATTTCTCTTAAAGTAAATTGCGAAATAACAATTGAATCCAGTCTTTCAACTTTAGGTAAATATGTATATTCCTCAGCAGATTTACCAATAATATTAAACTTTGCTTTTCCGCATGTAATTAATGTCTTTAATGAAGAATCACTTGAAACCGTAATATAGCTGTCAGGTAATTTTCTGACTATATCAAGAAGAATCTTTGCATCAATTGCTATTTTACCTTTTTCTTCTATAGTACCTTCTATAACAGTTTCTATTCCAAGTTCTGTGTCGTTGGCAGTTAATTTAATATTTCCTTCTGATGCATCAATAAGAATACATTCAAGAATTGACATTGTTGTTTTATTAGGAACTGCTTTTGATACAGTATTTACTCCGCTTAATAAACTTGATTTAGAACATGTAATCTTCATTGTGTATAAATACCCTTTCTTAAAAATTTAAACGAGTTGTGCACTAAATGTTATATAAAAAATATATTTATAGTCTTAATAGTAGTAACAGATGTTTATTTGTGTACAACTCATTTATTATAGCATTTTTATATAAAAATTTAAATGATAACTATGTGTATATTAATAATGAAAGATGTGAAAAAAGTGTAAATCATGAAGGATTTATTTTTTTCTTAATTATTTCTATTGTGTTATAAAGTGATTTATCCACCTTGATATCCTCAGATATTTTTTTAACACCGTGCATAACTGTTGTATGATCTTTTTTATTTAATGCTTTAGCAATATCAAGTAAAGGTTCCTGTGTTAATTCTTTACAAAGGTACATACAAATCTGGCGTGGAAGTACCAAATCAGCAGTTCTTCTTTTAGAAGTAATATCATCCTTTGTCATATTAAAATGTTCTGCAACTATGCTGATAATATTTTCAAGGTTTACTTCTTTATTCTGATTTAAATCAATAATATTGTTTAAAGCTTCTTTAGCTACATTTATATCGATATCTATCTTATTTAATCTTGAAAATGCTATTAATTTATTAAATGCACCTTCGAGTTCTCTGATATTTGAAGTAATATTTTCTGCTATATATTCAAAAACTTCATTATCAATTTCTTTTCCGTAATTTTCGGCGTTCTTTTTTAAGATAGCCATTCTTGTTTCATAATCAGGAGCTTGAATATCCGCAGTTAATCCCCATTGGAATCTGGTTCTGAATCTTTCTTCCAATGTTTCCATTTCCTGAGGCGGTTTATCTGATGAAATAATAATCTGTTTTCCTGCAGAATGAAGTTCATTGAATGTATTAAAGAATTCCTGCTGAGTAGCATCCTTTCCTATAATATATTGAACGTCATCTATCAACAAAACATCTACTGATCTGTATTTTTCTCTAATTTCATTCATCTTTGATGAATTACCGGATCTTATTGCATTAATTACTTCATTTGTAAAATTTTCGGAAGTAACATATAAAACCTTTTTATTAGGGTCGTTATCCAATATGAAATGACCTATTGAATGCATAAGGTGAGTTTTTCCAAGACCCGATCCACCATATAAATAAAGAGGATTATATGCTTCACCCGGAGATTCGGCTACTGCCAGAGCTGCAGAATGAGCAAATTTATTATTATTTCCTACAACAAAAGTATCAAAACGATATTTTGAAATCAGATTTGCATTTTCTGAATTAATGTTATAAATCTTTTTCTCGTTAGGAATTATTTCTTTTTCACAATCTTTTTCCAATATGAAAGAAACACTTATGTTGTGTTCGATACTTTCAGAGATAAAAACTACAAAATAAGAAGTATATTTTTTTGAAATATAATTTATTGCCTGGGACTGATCGGAAGGAATTACAATAGTTAATAAATCATTACTGTAATCAAAAAATGTCAAAGGTTTAATCCAGGTTACATATGAAACATCTGCAATTTCATATTCATTCCTTATATCATTTTTTATTTTTTCCCAATTGTCCTTAAGGTAATTTTTTATTTCAAATTCGTCATTCATGTGTATAAATCCCTCTCAAAAATAAAATCACTAGGTTATATTAATATAAAAGTGGATAAATTACAAATTTGAAAAGTGATGAAAAACCTTATAAAAAGGGAGTTTCAGAGTTAACATAAAGATTTTTCATAACATTAAAAAATAACTTAATGTGTTTATTAGTTATAAACATAAAAACTACGATATTAGTGTTTTTAAATGTGTATTATCCACACTTATACACATAGTTATCCACATAATGTGAATAAATTTATGTTAATTTATAGCCATATTTTACCTCTCTATATATAGTTTTTTTCGTATTGAAATATACAACATATTGAAATAAAAAAAATTTAGATTTTTTCAGTATTTTTAAGGGTTTATTTTACTTGACATATTTCAAAATAATCCTTTATAATCGGTTTGTTGTTTTCCTATTAAAAAAGGAGGTGTTCCGATATGAAAATGACATTTCAGCCTAAAAAAAGACAAAGATCAAAGGTTCATGGTTTCAGAGCAAGAATGAGTACTCCCGGCGGTCGTAAGGTTTTAGCTGCAAGACGTGCAAAGGGAAGAAAAACATTGTCAGCATAGGCCGCTATATAGTGGCCTTTTTTTCCGCGTTTAAATAAATGCGGTAATTAATTAAATGAAATATACTCAAAGCCTACGAAATTCAATACAATTCTCAAATGTTTATAAGAACGGCCGTTCAAAGGCCAACAAATATTTGATTATGTATATTCTGGAAAACAACGAAGGAATAAACAGACTTGGGATTAGTGTAAGTAAAAAAGTAGGTAACAGTGTGGTTCGCCACAGAATTAAGCGATTGTTAAAAGAAAGTTACAGACTACAGGAAGATATGTTTAATAGTGGTTTAGACATTGTAGTCATTGCCCGAGGCAGTGCCTCCTCCATTTCTTACAGTGAAATGGACAGTGCGTTGATTCATCTTTTTAAACTTCATAAAGTTATGAAGTAATTCGACAATCAAATGAAAACAGTTTTTATTTTTTTAATAAAATTTTACAGAAAGTATTTATCTCCTTTAAAGCATACTAAATGTCCGTATATACCGACTTGTTCGCAGTACGGATTAGAAGCTATTGAAAAATACGGTGCTTTTAAAGGAGGTTTTTTGACTTTATGGAGAATTCTGCGTTGTAATCCCTTTTCGCATGGTGGTTATGACCCGGTTCCGTAATTATATTTTTGTAAAATGAAGTAAATCGTCAGATTTGGAAAGGATTAAGGTATAAATATTGACCGGTGTTATATTAACAACCTACCAAGGAAAAATTCTTGGACCGATTGCTAAATATATACTTGGACCTATCATGAATGGTATTTTTGTTATTCTTGATAAGGTTTTTGGTAATTTTGACAGCGGACTTATAGGTTTATCAATTATTATTTTTACAATAGTTGTTTATCTGTTACTTATGCCATTAACAATTAAGCAACAGAAATTCAGTAAATTCTCTGCCATTATTAATCCGGAATTGCAGGCAATTCAGGCAAAATATAAAGGCAGACAGGATTCTGATTCTATGATGGCTATGAATGCGGAAACTAAAGCTTTGTATGCAAAATACGGAGTATCACAGACAGGATCATGTCTTCAGACATTGATTACTCTCCCTATTTTCTTTGCTTTATACAGAGTTATTTATTCTCTTCCCGCATATATTCCTACTATTAAAAAGTATTTCGAAGTTATTGCAAATCGTGTAATCAGCAGCAATCTTGTAGAAGAGATAAAAGGATTAAAAGCCGCTGCTCCTTATTTGAAGAATTTCGATATTGCCGGAAATCAGACAAATGCAGTTATTGATGTATTAAACAGTATGAATGTTGATGAATTGGCTCACTATGCCGGTTCTTCTACAGATTGTTTGGATGCTCTTGAAAAAATCAGAACTTATAACTATTTCTTAGGCATGAATTTAAGTAATTCGCCTTCATATATTGTATCTCAGGCATGGAACAATGCAGGAGGTAAGCAGTGGGGGTTGATTATTGCCGCTATTTTGATTCCTGTTTTGGCAGGTGTTACACAGTGGCTTAATGTTAAATTGATGCCTCAGCAAAATACAAATACTCAGAATAATAAATCCAATCAGTCGGACACTGCTCAATCAATGCAGCAGTCTATGAACATGATGAACAACATTATGCCTATTATGTCTATAGTATTTTGTTTTTCATTTTCATCCGGTGTTGGTATCTACTGGATAGCCGGTTCTGTTATTCGTTCAATTCAGCAGGTTATTATCAATAAGAAGATTGATAAAATCGATATTGAAGAAGTTATTAAGAAAAATGCCGAAAAGAGTAAGAAAAAACTTGAAAAGGCCGGAAAGAATGCTGAATTGATGAGTAAGTATTCTAATATGAATACCAGAAATATAGGAACAGGTGATGCTCCTCAAAAGAGAAGAACCATGTCTGATAAAGCTTCGGTTACTCCTTTATCTCAAAAGGAGAAGGATGAAGCTATGAAAGAAGCTGCAGAATATTATGCAAAGAGTAATAAAGATTACAAACCCGGCAGTATTGCAGCAAAAGCCAATATGGTTCGTTCATATAATGAAAGTAACAAGAACAATTGATGGGGGTTATTATGGAATATACAGAATTTAGCGGAAAAACCGTTGATGAAGCAATTGTAGACGCATGTGCGAAATTGCTTATTACAAGAGATAAATTGGAATACGAAGTAGTAGAAGAAGGCACTTCGGGATTTTTAGGTTTAGGATCAAAACCTGCTGTTATTAAGGCCAGAGCAAAATCAAACATTGACGATATTGCAAAGGAATTTTTAAATGATGTATTTGCTGCAATGGATATGGTTGTAGTAGTTGATGTTAAATATGATGAATTTGACAAGACTATGAATATCGATTTAAGCGGCGATGATATGGGTGTTCTTATCGGAAAGCGCGGTCAGACTCTTGATTCTATTCAGTATCTGGCAAATCTGGTTGTAAATAAGAATTCCGAAGAAAAGATTCATGTAAAAGTTGATACCGAAGATTATAGAAGACGTCGTAAGCAGACTCTTGAAAATCTTGCTAAAAATATGGCTTCTAAGGTTAAGAGAACAAGAAGAAGTGTTTCTTTGGAACCTATGAATCCTTATGAAAGAAGAATAATTCATTCGGCATTACAAAATGATAAATATGTAACTACTCATTCGGAGGGTGAAGAGCCTTTCAGAAAGGTTGTTATTACTTTAAAGAAATAATATGAATTCTGATACTATTGCTGCTATTGCAACACCGCTTTCAAATTCCGGTATAGGAATAATAAGAGTCAGCGGAAAAGATGCAAAAAGCATTGTGGATTCAATTTTTGTGAATCCTAAAAAAGTTCATACTTTATTATCTGCAGAAAGCCATACTGTAAGTTATGGCTTTCTTTTGGATGGTGATGAAATTATAGATGAAGTTTTGGTTTCATATTTTGAAGCTCCGAGAAGTTTTACGTCTGAAGACACCGTTGAAATTAATTGTCACGGCGGAGTATTTGTTATGAAGAAAGCTTTGTCTGCCGTATTAAGTCATGGTGCCAGATTGGCGGAACCCGGAGAATTTACAAAAAGAGCTTTTTTGAACGGTAGAATTGATTTATCAAAGGCAGAAGCAGTTATGGATGTTATTGCTTCCGAATCGGATTCATCGTTAAAATCTTCTGTTTCGCAATTGAGAGGTTCTCTATTCAATAAGATTAAGTCATTAAGAGAAGGGATTCTTTTTGAGATTGCATTTATTGAGTCTGCACTTGATGATCCCGAACATATTTCTCTAGACGGATATACTGACAAGCTGAATTCAAAAGTTGACAGTTTTATTGAAACAATCGGTAATCTCTATAATTCTTTTGATTCAGGCAGATTGATTAAAGAAGGTATCAGAACTGCAATAGTGGGAAAACCGAATGCCGGTAAATCTTCCTTATTAAATTATCTTTCGGGATATGAAAGAGCTATTGTAACGGATATTGCCGGTACAACACGTGATGTTATTGAAGAAAAGATTAAGCTTTCGGATGTTAACTTAGTGTTGGCCGATACTGCCGGTATACGAACAACCGGTGATGTTGTTGAAAAAATCGGAGTTGATAAAGCTATTTTGGCTATCAATGATGCCGATTTGATATTATATGTTGTTGATTCTTCAATTCCTCTTGATGAAGATGATGAAAGAATCATGGAAATGGTTCAGAATAAGAATTGTATTGTAGTTTATAATAAATCTGATTTGAAAGCGCAGGCAGATTTTGAAAGATTGTCCGAATCTTTCGGAAGACATAATATTGTGTTAATGTCTGCTACAGATAATACGGGTATGAATGATTTATCATTACTTGTAAATGAAATGTTTTCAATAGGCAAAATATCTTCTTCAGATGAAGTAATGATAACCAATATCAGACATAAGGAAGCACTTTCGGAAGCTTTGGAATCTTTGAAGCAGGTAAAGATTTCCTTGGAAAAAGATATGCCTGAAGATTTTTATTCGATTGATTTAATGAATGCATATTCTTCATTGGGCAGAATTATCGGAGAAGAAGTAGATGATGATTTGGTAAATGAGATATTTGCCAAGTTTTGTATGGGTAAATAATTTCAGAGTTTTTTGAGGCTGAGATAAAAATGGGAATTAATCAATTAGTTGAAGAAATTGATGTGGCAGTTGTCGGAGCAGGTCATGCCGGATGTGAAGCGGCGCTTGCTTGTGCCAGACTGGGATTGGAAACCGTAATTTTT
This sequence comes from Lachnospiraceae bacterium, assembly GCA_045640905.1. Lineage (GTDB taxonomy): Bacteria > Bacillota > Clostridia > Lachnospirales > Lachnospiraceae > JAILLW01. The sequence continues at coordinate 4,700 of JAZUFW010000079.1, read as the reverse complement.
ACGGTTTCTGTTGATAGCATTGCATTAATGCCTTGCAATCCTAATATCGGAGGTTCATCAAAAGGTCATATAGTCAGAGAAATTGATGCTTTGGGCGGAGAAATGGGTAAGAATATTGATAAAACCTTTATCCAGTCTAAAATGTTGAATATTTCAAAAGGCCCTGCGGTTCATTCACTTCGAGCACAGGCAGATAAGATGAATTATTCCTTTGCTATGCGAAAAGTATTGGAAGAACAGGATCATTTGACTATTAAGCAGGCGGAAGTAACCGAGCTTTTGTGGGAAGATATTGATGTTTCTTCAGATATTACCAAACAAACAGCTACCAAAAAAATTACCGGAGTACGTACATTTACGGGAACTACGTATAAATGTAAGGCTGTTGTTCTTTGTACAGGAACATATTTGAAAGCACGTTGTCTCACCGGTGAGGCTATTACATATACCGGTCCGAACGGTTTGCAGCCTGCAAATTATTTGAGTGAATCATTAAAGAATATTGGAATTGAATTAAGAAGATTTAAAACAGGAACTCCTGCCAGAATGGATGGCAATTCTTTGGATTATTCAAAGATGGAAGAACAAAAGGGAGATGAAAAAATCGTTCCTTTTTCTTTTTCTACCGATCCTAAAGAAATACAGAAGGATCAGGTTTCCTGTTATTTGACATATACCAATGAAGAAACGCACAAGATTATTCGTGCCAATTTGTCCAGATCACCGATTTATGCCGGTGTTATTGAAGGTACCGGTCCCAGATATTGTCCTTCCATCGAAGATAAAGTAGTCAAATTCTCCGATAAGGATCGTCATCAGGTATTTATTGAACCCGAGGGACTTTATACAAATGAAATGTATATTTCCGGTATGTCTTCATCTTTGCCCGAAGATGTTCAGTTAGCTATGTACAGAACTGTACCCGGAATGGAACATTGTAAAATAGTGAAAAATGCATATGCCATAGAGTATGATTGTATTGATGCCAATCAACTATATGCCACATTGCGATTCAAGAATATTTTAGGTTTATACGCCGGAGGACAGTTTAACGGATCGAGCGGTTATGAAGAAGCAGCCGGACAAGGATTAATTGCGGGAATAAATGCTGCGTTGTCTACACTGGGAAGAGAAGAAATAGTATTAGATAGATCTCAGGCATATATCGGAGTTTTGATTGATGATCTGGTTACAAAGGAATCTTTCGAACCTTATCGAATGATGACCTCGCGCGCCGAATACAGACTTTTGTTAAGACAGGACAATGCGGATTTGAGACTCAGAAAGATAGGTTATGATATCGGGCTGGTTTCTAAAGAGGAATATGATGCACTTTGTAAAAAGGAACAGCTGATTTCAAAGGAGATTTCTCGTATTAAAGAAGTCTTTTTGGGTGCTGCAAAAGAAAATCAGGAATTTTTGACAAAGCTTGGATCTGCTCCGTTATCAAAAGCTACTTCTTTATCCGAATTGATGTGCAGACCTGAACTGGATTACAGGATGTTGGCACCGTTGGATCCCGAACGACCTGAATTATCCGATGAAATTATTGACCAGGTAGAAATAGAAATTAAGTATGAAGGTTATATTGAAAGACAACGTCGCCAGGTTGAACAATTCAAAAAGACCGAGAAAAAATTGATTCCTTCAGATATTGATTATGATGATATCGAAAGTTTGCGTATAGAAGCAAGACAAAAGTTAAAAAGCTTACGCCCTGTGAACGTTGGACAGGCTTCACGAATTTCGGGAGTTTCACCGGCTGATATTTCTGTCTTATTAGTATATCTTTCTATGAAGAATTAAGCTGTATGGATTTTTGTATTTTTGATAAAGGACTCAAAGAACTTAATATTGAATTATCCGATGATCAGAAAAGAAGTTTTTCAGAATATTATGAGTTGTTAATAGAATGGAATTCTTTTATGAATCTTACTTCTATTACAGAATGGGATGATGTTGTTGTAAAACATTTTCTGGATTCATTATCACTGGTGAAGGCTTTTCCAAATATGACACAAGTGTCATATTCTATTATTGATATTGGTACGGGAGCCGGTTTCCCCGGTATTCCTTTAAAAATTGCTTTTCCGAATTTGAACATTGTGCTGATTGATTCTTTGGGAAAGAGAGTTAATTTTTTAAATACTGTTATTACAAAGTTGGGATTGACCGGTATCAAAGCATTTCATGGAAGAGCTGAAGATTTTGGACATGATAAAGAATTTAGGGAGTCTTTTGATATTGTTGTTTCACGAGCAGTTGCCAATTTGACTGTTCTGTCCGAATATTGTCTTCCTTTTGTAAAAGTAGGCGGAGATTTTGTTTCTTACAAATCTGAAAAGATTAAAGAAGAATATGATGATGCCAAAAAAGCTATTTCAATTTTGGGTGGTTCATATAAAGACCAGATAGAATTCGAATTACCTTGTTCGGATATTTATAGAAATCTTTTCATTCTTTCTAAGATAAAGAATACAGGTAACAAATATCCCAGAAAGAGTGGTACTCCTTCGAAAGAACCTTTAAATTAGTTCTTTTTTCCTATCTTTTCTTTTCATATGTTGCTTTTACCATTATAATGTTTATTATGAAAAATCGAGATGTAATTGAAGAATTGTATTATTCATATTTGCAAAAGAAGAAACTTGCAAAGGATACAATTATTGCTAATGAAAATAGAATTAAGGAGATAGAGATTTTTCTTGATGGAGTTAAATCTACCGATACGGATTTTAAGATTTTTTCTCCTCTTAAAACCGATGATATTTATGAAGGAAGAATTGAAGCCGAAAAGACAGAACTGAATGATTTACTTGAAGAGAATAAAATACATGTTCAGTTGATAGAAGAATTGGATAATCGTATTAGTCAATTCAAGGAGATTCTTGATTCAACGTCAGACACTGATGAAAAATCAGATTCAACGAAACCGGATTTTTCATATGAAACAGATATCAAGAATTACATCTTAAATATTACTGAAACAGAACGACAGAGAATTGCTTCCGAGTTGCATGATAATACGATTCAAAATCTAGTCAGTCTGGTTCATAAATTAGAATTATGTTCTTTGTTTATAGATCAAGATCCGGTTCGTTCAAAGTTAGAATTGGCTACATGTTCTTCTACCTTAAAGAAAACGGTTGATGAGATTCGTGAAATTATTTTTAATTTGAGACCTATGTCTTTTGATGATTTAGGTTTCAAAAAAGCAATAGAAGAATATATTGATAATATCAGAGTTCAATATGAGATTGATGTTATATCCGAGATTGAGGAAATCAAAACCGGGACAGATATTCTTCTTATAGTTTTTCGTATTATTCAGGAATGCCTAATTAATGCAGTGAAGCATTCCGGTTCTAATGTAATCAACTTGAAAGTTAATTCTTCTGAAGAAACTTGTTTTATAGAGATTCAGGATTTTGGTAAAGGTTTCGATATAGATAATATTGAAGGAAAGCATTTTGGATTAGATTTACTTAGAGAACGAGTTGAGTTTATTAACGGTATTTTGGAGATTGAAAGTAATGAAAATGGTACGAAAATTCTTATTCATTTTCCATTACAGATCAATCAGGATAAGGAGTAGTGGTTATGGCAATTAAGATTATGTTAGCAGATGATCATTCTTTGATTCGTGAAGGTATAAAGCAGTTGCTTGAATTTGATGGCACTATGGAAGTTATTGCACAGGCTGCAGATGGTAATGAGTGTATTTCTGTTTTATCTGATGTGACTCCCGACATTCTTTTATTGGATATTAACATGCCGGGTATGAACGGTATTGAAGTATTGCAGTTATTAAAAAAGAAACTTCCTGATTTAAAAATTCTTATTCTAACTGTTCACAGTGAAGTAGAATATTTGGTTAAGTCAGTTGATATCGGAGCTGATGGTTATGTTTTGAAAGATGCCGGTTCCGATGAATTGAGAGAAGCTATTCATACTATTATGGGAGGTGCTTCTTATATTCAGCCCCGATTAATTCCCGCTTTGAATTCTCGTTTGATAAATCGTGACATCGATAAAGAGAAGATTGATTCTTTGACAAAGCGTGAAATCGAAATTTTGAAACAGATTGCAGGTGGACGATTCAATAAAGAAATTGCTGACAGTTTGGATATAACAGAACGTACCGTTAAGAATCACATTTCAAATTTATTTAAAAAGATTGATGTAAATGATCGTACGCAAGCAGCGGTTTTTGCAATTCGAAACAATCTCGTAAACTTATATTAGATAAAAAAGAGCAGTTCAACTGCTCTTTTTTGTTTCACGTGAAACATTTTCTCTTTCTTTCCTCTCTTTCCACAACATTTTGTGTTCGTCGAAAAACTCAATTTCCCCATTTTGTATTTTTGCCCGTGAAACATTTCCCATAACAATATTGTGAAACATTTTCGGCATACAACATATAGAAAATGTTTCACGTGAAACACTATATAGAGATATCGGTAATATACGTTTCGTAAGCATATATACAGTTTGCTTCCTACTCTGATTGATACGGCCTACGAATTTGGTATTACTTTGCTCACACGTCCTCCACTGCGCTTTTGACTAAGAAACTCGCATCTTCGAATGCGTTCGGCCGGTTCAATTGGCAATCCGTTGCCAAATTGAACCTAAAAACCCCGTCCAGGGGTTTTTGCCTACAGTTAGTCGAGTTTCTAAGTCAAAAGCACAATTTCGTC
>JAZUFW010000078.1:0-26355 GCA_045640905.1 Lachnospiraceae bacterium | reverse complement strand
GCACCACGATTAATGCAGGTGAACAGTCCGGTTCTTTGGAAGTATCGCTTGAGAGAATGGCAGAGCAGTATGAAAAGTCAGCAAAGACGGCAGCGCTTATAAAGAAAGCCATGATTTATCCGATAATAGTAGCGATAGTTGCTGTGGTAGTAGTAATCGTAATGCTGGTAAAAATTATTCCTTCATATACCGATATGTTTAATGACTTGGGAACTGATTTGCCGGCCATTACCAAAGCGGTAAAAGCGGCTTCAGATTTTGTGGTACAGAAATGGTTCATTTTGCTTCCGATTGTTGCCGGAATTGTAATAGCAATTAAGGTGTATTTCGGAACGCCTGCAGGAAAAAGATTCACAAGTGCTTTTGTATTAAAATTTCCTATTACGAGAAATTTGTCGGTTAAGTCAGCCTGCTCGCAGACGGCGAGAACACTTTCCACCTTGCTCGCAGCAGGTGTAGGACTCGTTGATGCCGTTGATATAGTCTCTGATACGATGCAGAATGTATTTTTCAAGGAGGCCTTGCAGGAAGCCAAGGAAGAAGTAATAAAGGGTGTTCCTTTATCGGTTCCGTTGGAAGAATGTGGGTTATTTCCTCCGATGATGTATCATATGGTGCATATCGGTGAGGAAGCAGGTAATTCGGAAGAGATGCTAACGAAACTGGCCGATTACTATGATGAAGAAGTTGAAATGGCCGTTCAGTCGTTAACGGCAGCCATGGAACCCATGATTATCATAGTGCTCGCTGCGATAGTCGGAGTATTAATCGCGGCAGTAATGGCACCGATGCTTACGATGTACCAGGCATTGGATCAGTTATAAGGAATTAAAACCCGGGAGTAGGGACCCGGGGTTTAAGATAAAATAAATAAAACAAAAGGAGACAAGTTTTATGAAGAAAAACAATTCAGGTTTCTCATTGGTTGAGTTAATTATCGTTATTGCCATTATGGCAGTTCTTATCGGTGTATTAGCTCCTCAGTTTGTAAAGAATGTTGAAAAGTCAAGAGAATCAACAGATTTACAGAACATTGCAGAAGTTAAGACAGCTATCGAGACATATGCAGCAGATAAGCAGCTTGCTGGTGGAAAAGCTATCACTGTTACTATTTCCGGTGGTGCTAGCGGAACAATTAAGGTTGCCGGCGCTGGATATACAACAAACGATTTGCTTGAATATGGTATTGCAGATACTCAGAACTGCAAATCAGATTCATGGGAAGCATTTACTTGGACATATAACGGTACAGATGCTACTGCATATCAGTGGACAGATGGCGCTGCAACTAACGGTGATAATGCTAAAGCGAAGGGTGCAACATACTTCTACTACAATGGTCAGAGCAAATAATCAGGTACCTCTACTATGACCTACTTAATCCCTCTCTACCTCATCATCTTTCTCTACGGAATTGTGATAGGGAGCTTCGTCAATGTATGCATTTTCCGCATACCTAAAAAAGAGAATATTGTGGTAGTGCATTCACATTGTATGAACTGCGGGACTAAGCTTAGGTGGTTTGAACTGATACCTTTGTTTAGTTATCTGGTTCAAGGCGGCAAGTGCCGCACATGTAAAGCACATATTTCTGTTCAGTACCCTCTTATTGAGGGACTGAACGGAATATTGTACGTTTTAGTTTTTTTAATTAACGGGATGAATGTAGATTCCCTACTCTACTGCCTGTTAACGTCAGCACTAATCACACTGAGTGTGATAGACTGGAGAACTTATGAAATTCCGGTTGGAATTAACGTATTTATACTGACACTGGGGCTGATTAGGTCAGCTATCCATTACGATGATTGGTTAAACCATTTGATCGGCCTCTTTGCTGTCAGTGTGTTTATTTTCATTATTATCCTGGTGACCAAGGGACGCGGCATGGGCGGAGGAGACATGAAACTCATGGGCGCAGCAGGATTAATGCTTGGTTACAAAGAGATAATTCTGGCATTTTTATTAGGATGCATTTTGGGTTCTATTATTCATGTGGCCCGTATGAAGATTTCCAAGGCTGAACATACCTTGGCATTCGGACCATACTTAAGTGCGGGTATTTGGATATCCGCCATGTTCGGATCGAAATTAATAGCCTGGTATTTAGGATTATTAGGCTTATAGATATAAACTATTTAAGGAAAGAATTAATGATCGGGGAGAACAAAAATGGCTGAACGTGTACTGAGCGTTGAAATCGGTTACCTGCTCACCAAAGTGTGTGAGATGGAAACCAACGGCAAAGCCCACAAGATCTATAACAGTTTTGTTTTAGATACTTCCGAGGGTATGCTTTTAGACGGCGCGGTTGATGTGAACGAGAGCTTCGTTACCGCATTCAAAACCATGCTGGATCTAAAGAAAATTAAGACAAAGAAAGTTATTTTCACTATTTCGAGCAGCAAGATTGCTACCAAGGAAGTAACTATACCGCGAGTAAAGGAAAAGCAGATTAAGGATGTGGTTAGAGCCAACATTTCCGAATATTTTCCGATTGATCCTTCGCAGTATATGTTTTCACACTACGTAATCGGTGATGCTTTTGAAAGTGCCGAATCCGACAAGCCCAACGGCTATCGTATTCAGGTCCTTGCTGCACCGAAGCAGTTGATTTTCAGCTACGGCAAGCTCGCCAAGGCATTAAATTTGGATGTCGAAGCGATAGATTATAACGGAAATTCCATTTATCAGGCCGCCAAAGAAGAGGTTCGCGAAGGCGTTCAGTTAATCATTAAAGTTGACGAACGTAATTCCCTTCTGATGGTTACGGATAACGGTGTTACCACATTAAACAGAACAATTCCTTACGGTATTGATGAAGCGGTAACCACTTTGATGGAAACAAAGCATTTAGGGGAAGTAGCAGACTACATGCTCTCTCTTGATACAGCCCGCAGAAAGACTGTTATTTTGCCTAAGTTTGATTCCGAAGAACTGTATTCGGATAACGAAGAAGCCATAGCAATTCGTGCCGACAAGGCTTTGGTAACAGGTTCTTTCCATAATCTGGCAGCCGGAATCATGAGAGTTATCGATTACTATAACTCAAACAATTCTCAAAGACCGATAAGCAAAGCCTTTATTACCGGTATCGGCGCTGATTTTTCGGGACTGCAGAATTTGCTTTCAAATGAGCTCGGTATCAAGGTAAAGAACTTAACTCATTTGGCAGGAATAGATATTGAAAAGGTATTTAAGGATGTTACATACGGTGAGTACGTAACAGTAATCGGTGCCGGCATTTCTCCCATTGATTTTTACGGCGATCATGATGAAGTTAAAGCCAAGGGCAAAGGCAAGAGCACAAAGAGTTCTTCTTCGAATGTCGACCCTTTGTTTGTCGGAATAGTAGTAGGCTTACTCGGATTAATCGCAGCCATCGGTTTAATCCTGTATGCAATGCTTCCTTATAATAAGGAAACTACGTTAAAGGCAAAGTACGAAAAGACCATTTCGGAACTGCAGCCGGCCTATGATACATACGTAGAGTATGTAAATGTTAAAAACGATCTTTCCTTTATTAAAATGATAGATAACTCAACAGTTAACAGAAATGCTCAGATGATGGATTTCATCGAGTTTATGGAAAAAGAATTCCCGTACAGTTTCTGCCTGAATTCCATCGAGTCTGATAAGGAAAAACTGACCATGGATGCAACGGTAGGCAGCAAGGAAGAAGCAGCGTACGTTGTTGACAAACTGTCCGAGAACGATATGTTCGTAAGCGCAGAGATGACCAATATTTCCTTTATTGAGAATGAACTGGGCGAAGTAATGTATGAATTTGAGATTGAATTAACATATGCGCCAACAGATCCGGTGCTTGATGAAGAAAATGGGGAGGGCGCATAAATGGACATGACATTCGGTAAAAAAGAAGTAGGTCTCCTTATTGGATTGTTCGGAGTATTGCTTGCAGTAGGTGCGTGGTTTTTATACACTTCTCCCACATTGGAAAAAACTGCTGCATTAAAGACAGAAAATGAAGTTTTGTCTGCAAAGGCAGAAACATATTCAGCCGTAAATGCGAGATTATCCGATTATGAAAACGGAATAGTTGAAGCAAAGAATGCCCGTGATGAGATAACGGATCATTATCCTTCGGAGATAAAGATTCAGGATTCCGTTATGTTCTGGGCCAACATTGACAATGCATATCCTTTTGATGCAGGATTTGCAGATTTGGAACTTGAAACAATCGATGCCGTAGCCGTAGCCGGTGTAGAAGATTTAGGCGGAGCTACATTAATAGAAAAAGAAGACGGACAGTATATCTCCGATGATGAAATCGAAGATGTAACCGCTAAGTATGTTCTTTACGGGGCACCTGCAGGAATGAACTTTGCTTCTACCTATGGCGGCATGAAGAAAGTATTTAACTACGTAAATTCGCAGTATGATCGTAATTCAATCGACCAGGTTGATTTGTATTACGATGAAGAAACAGGCCTGTTGCAGGGTACCATTTGGGTAACCCAGTATTACCTGCAGGGTCTTGACAAGGATTACTCACCTGCATTTATTCCTTCGGTTCCGAAGGGACAGTCCGATGTATTCCATACAGGAGCAATCAGTATGGATGCTCTTAATGATGCACCGGAATTAGAAGAACCGGAGAACTGATTAGATGACTAAAAAGTACCTCGACGAAAAACTGAATAACGAAGGTTTTACCCTGTTAGAGGTACTGGTTGCCGTAATCATTCTGGCCATAGTCAGTATTCCTGTTTTGCATGCCTTTGTATCGAGTGCCAATGCTACCGGCAAATCCAAGTACAAAATGTATGCCACGAATGCTGCCGAAACCATCATGGAAGATATAGCAAACATGAGCGCAGAGGAGATAGTTGCAAAGTATGATGCTGATGCAACGGCCGATGCTGCCGGCAAGATAGCCTTAACGGTTGATGCCGCAACGGCAGCTACGTTAAATAAGGACGTAGCAGATGCATATGATAAGGGATTTACCGCGCAGATTACGTTGGACCCTACCATGTTTCCGAATGCCAACGGGATAAATGTTCCCGAGTTTAATACGGTTTCATCGGATACTTCAGCTATTTTCTGCATGGGTGAAGATGCGGTTAAGGATGTCTATGACAAGTATGCCCGATATTCAAAGGAATATTGCGACATACATGGCGGGGATCCGCATAATAACAACTATTTTAAGGATTTGCTGGTTCGCGAAATCAGAGTAGATATAGCAAAAAGCGGTACGATGACCGATGCAGAAGGCAATGAAATTGATAAAGTATCGGTTAATGTGGCCGTTACATATCTTTTGGAAGAAGACGACCTGGTTGATGATGCTTATGAGGTTAACAAAGTAGTTGACCGTCAGATATTCAATAATACCGCCAGCAAGGAAAAACTCAATTCCATTTTCATAATGTATGACCCAATGTATGATGTGGCTTCTTCAAAGGAAGGAGATATTATCATCATTCATAATCATGACAGTGTTGAAGCCAATCTGTATCTGGTAGCACAAAATGCAAATACTACCGAGTTTGCTGAGTATATTAAGGAACATACCGGCGGACTTAATCTTCAGATATACGAAAATGAAGTTGACGGCAAAGAGCCTCTTAGACTGCGTACGAATCTTTTGTCGGAAGGCGCGGAATATCAAAAGAGTACTACAACGATTGATGAGTATAAGCCGATATCCTGCTTTGTGAAATTGGGTAAACCCACATCAGACCCCGAAGGAATCGGTGATGAGTTTGATGTGACCATGTTTAATAAATTAAAGAACAAAAAGGGTTCTTTTAATGATAAGGATGCTGCGGAGAGTCTGGATGCACAGGATTTGTCCGGAAAGACTCTTAATGCGTATTCGATTGAAAACAGAATTTACGACGTCAGAGTAAATGTAAATAACGGTAAAGACGAAACGAGCGAGGAATGGCCCGTCAGCGTTGAATTGACCGGAACAATATTAAAGTAGAAACATGATTAAGTTTTTAAAGAAGCTTGGAAAACTTAATAAGAAAAACAATAAGGGTATGTCAATAGTTACGGTAATAGTAGCGATTGGCTTTGTTATCATACTCGTAAACATACTGCTTTTGACATCTGCCATTAACTTTAAGATGCGAAATGTCAACGTTAAAGCCAAGGATTCGTTCTATTCTGCGGAAGCGGTTTTGGACGAAATCAGTATCGGTTTGCAGTTACTCGTATCGGATTCCTTGTCAAACGCCTACACCAATGTGTTAACGACGTATAATGACCCCGACCTTTCGTCAGATGCCAAAAATGAGCTCGTTAAAGCCGAGTTTTACGAAAGCATTGAGGATGCAATCGCTGTAGATACCACACACTATATCTGCATGCCTGTAGCTGACGGTGCTCCCAACGAAGGCCTGTACGGATTTTTGAAAAGCTCGACCAGATGGAATTTAGGTCCCGATGCGTCTTCTGCAGAGGATGACTACGGCGCATTTATTCGTTCAAAGGCAAATACCGATGACGGAACATATTATACCGGCGAAATGAAGATGACCAATACGGACGGAATCGTTTTAAAGGACTTGATTGTGTATTACAAAGACCCGAACGGTTTCGTATCTGCAGTAAAGACGGATATTCATATTCTTTACCCTGATTTTGCGTTTGATACGCTGCTCGTTCCTTCGATTTCTTCATATTCGTTCATCACGGATACGGCACTTGTCAAAGACAAACCCGTAGCAAACAGAAATGCCGCCGATAATACAGTTATTTCGGGAGATTCGTTTGCGTACAGAATGGATATTACAGGTACAAAGCTTGACTTTAAGATGAGCGGCAGCGGTATGGATACCCATGTGGTTGCCGAGGGAATTACTCTTAAAAACGCAGGAATTACTACATATGACAGAACTACCTTGTGGGCTGATGATATTGTAGCGCAGGGCAGTACCGTTACTTTGGCAGGTTATACATATATTCAGGATGACCTCAATTTGAAAGGCCAGAATACGGATTTGACCATGACCGGTTACTACACCGGATACGGCAATTCGACTACGGCTTCGCAAAAATCGAGCGCGATACTTGTTAACGGTACCGATACGGTAATTGATTTATCTGCTGCAAAGAGAGTGTCATTGGCGGGCAGAGCCTTCGTAAGTACCACTAATTCGAATGCCAAAAATAAAATTAAGGCCGAAGCAGATGCTACGACTTTTGATGTATACCTGGGTGAATCGATAGCAGCGAAAGCAGACCAGCTGTGTTATCTGGTACCGGCTGAATGTATCGGCGTCGATGCCAATAACAACTCTTTGTTTAATAAGAATCCGCTGACGAATGCAGAATATAATACCATAGTAGCTGCAGGCAGCGGATATACCGAGATAGCATTAAACAAGCCTGTGGCAAAGCTTGGAAATGCAGGCAATACACTGGGAGAGTTTATAAAGACCGATCTAAGCGGCAAAGCCGAGGCTCAGAAGGTGTTTGTCAGAACAAAGGACGGTTCCGACAGATTGGTCTATTACTATATGAAGTTTAAGGATGAAGAAGCCGCCAACCTCTACTTTAGCAAGTATTACGGCTGGAATAAGGAATCCGTTGATAATTACATGGACATCTATCTAAAGTCCATAAAGATGCCGGATTCTTCATCTGCCGCATTGAAGATTTCCGTAGCCGGAAATGTAATGGAAGATACGGTTGAGGACGGAGAAACCGTGCGTAATATCGGCGGATATCTAAAGACCAATGACGGCACGGGAATGACATTGGAAGAAACGCTGCAGGATGATTTTGAATCATATTCCGAGCAGTTTGAAGGATATTGTACGAAACTTACTCCGGAATTAAGCTCATTGCAGGGCGTAGTATTCAGAGGAGAACAAAAGACAACGACGGATATTTCAGCTCTCAGCGATACCGAAAGAGATGATGCCGATTATGCGGACAATCATGCTTTGTTTAGAAATCTCGTAAATGAAGAGGTTTTGGCAGACATGAAGGGTACGTACGAAGGCACCTACAAATCCGACTCCATTAAGGCAATAATTACCGACAGCAATGTAAATTCTTCGGTAATTTCGGATGACGTTCATTTGATAGTAACCACGAAAGATGTTGATTTAACGGGACTTTCAAGCTTTGAAGGATTAATTATCGCCAAGGGAAAAATTACATTGCCTTCCGGTAATAATTTTGAAATGAAGGCAAATAAGAACCTGGTTGATGCCTGCATGATGCTGAAGGATATTGATGAGGTATATGCGGTAGCGGACGTGTTTACCGATATGGATAATGTCAGATTTGATTCCAAAAAGAAGGAAAACAAGAGCAGCAAGGTAACCGAAAGCGGCGATGTTGTTGTATCCGATTTGATTGTTTTTGAAAACTGGACCAAGGAAGTTGAAATAAACTAAAAGAATTAAGTAATGAAAAATAACAAGGGCCTTTCTTTAGTTGAATTAATAGTAATAATAGCGATTATGTCGGTGCTTATAGGCAGCGGCGTGTTCGGTTTATCTTTATTAATCGGGGCCGAAGCAAAGCAGGCTGCCAACAATTTCGAGGGACAGTTAAACGATGTAAAGACAGGCACCATGGCCATGGCCGATTCGGATTTGTATCTTTTTTATGCTGCAAGCGCAGATACAAAAATAGGAATAGACCAGCCGGGCTTTTATGTGGCAAAGGTCGGTTCTACCATACAAAATGCGGCACCGGGTTCAAATCTGTTGCTGACCATAGGAGACCCTGAGTATTCAAAAGTCGGTTCGAACAAGGTGACAATAAAGGTCTATTTAAAAGACAGCACTACGCCCGACTATACGCTTGATTCTGCGAGCACTTCAAAGTGCGTTAAAATCGGCTTTAGCCGTAAGGACGGTTCTTTGGAGGATGTTTGCTGGGGAAATATAGCGTTTAATTCCGACGGTACCATCAGTTCGGCACCCTCAACCTCCAACGGAATTTTATCAAAGATTGAATTTACGAGCGGATTAAGAACATATACCATAACATTTACCCCGAACACAGGGAAATTTACACTTAATTAGTACATGAAGCACAGAAGAAACAACAAAGGACTATCATTAGTTGAATTAATCGTAGCCATCGCGATCCTTGCAATAGTAGGGACCGCTATTTGTGGTTTTGTTTCTTTTTGCTCAAAGAGCTTCGCTTCATCAAACAAAAATATAAAGCTGCAGTACGATCAGCAGGTAGTTGTTAACAGAGTAAAGGACTGCATTCTGGAAACCAGCCGAGGTATTCATTTTGAAAAGGATACTGCGACGGGAAGTGCTACATTGATTGTATTTAGCGATAATCCGGACTATGTACCCGGCTCGACCACGGATGCAACGGGCAGATACCTGATTACCCAGCTGGCTTTGATTCCGAATCCTACGGATACGAGCAAAATCAGTTTCAGAATTACCACGGTCAGAATGTCTACGCTGACAGGACTTGATGCTGCAAAGACAAAGCTTTCTTCGTCGCCTTCGGATGAATTGTCCGATTGCGTCAGTGCCTTTGATGTAGATATGAGTACCATAAAGGACGGAAAGGTTACCCTGACGCTGACATTTAAGGTCGGAGATAAGGAGATAACGGTTAATCCCATAATCTCGCTTCGAAATATGATAGAAGAAGTGTCTGAGACGACAGACTTTGAAGATATCTATACCAAAGAAGTGATTGAAACCTACTCGCATGTTCAGTCGGTAGTTATTAAGCGCGGAGAGACACTCTTTGCTCAGGGCAAAACCGATACAATTGCGATGGCGGGGGATTCAACAAGTGTTGATTATGATGCCGTTGTTACAAAAAAGAAGATATATACAGGCACGATAAATGACAGCGTAACCTGGGAAATTGATACCGGTTCTTTAAAAGAAGGCTTTGAAAACTGTATCACAATTAATACGGCAACGGGTGTGGTCACGGTTAAAAATGTCACAAAGAACGGGCATAAGATGACGCCCAATGATTACCTCGTAAACGGCTATTTCGTAATAACCGCAATAAGCAATGAGGACCCTTCAAGGACAGCCAAACTGAGAATTAAGGTTACCTCGGGCGGAGTTTATCCCGTCAGCATAAAAACCGTTACACCGTATGCGGTAACGCCCAATGTTACTACGGGACAGCTGGTTTATAAATTTGAACATGAAATAACATATACGGACCTTATCGAAGACCCGATAACAAAGAATAAAGTAAATCCGTTAAAGGGTGAAGGCGTTTACACCAAAATAAAGTATGAAGTCGATGAAGACAGATCGGCTCCCATTCCAAAGGGCGCAGGCTTCAGTGCTTTGACGGATAAAGTGGACGGTACGTTTATCGTAACAAAGTCAATGGAAGAGCAGACGTTCTACATTGATGTAGTGGTTCTGCAACAGGATAAAAACGGTGAAAAAGTCTATACAACGATAGAACTGACTATTCCGAAGGGTTCTGTTCCCGAAACACAGAACATTACTGTGCCTACGTTCAGCATTGCTACGCAGGCAGAGCGAGGAACGTATAACGGCTGTACACCTTCGTGGACAGAAGGTGTGCCTACATATACCGGAAATATCAAGGAACCTTCGGGAAAAACCTACAAAGGTGATGTGGCGTATTACTACTGGTATGAATGGGAAATTTCGAATAACAATAACGAATGCCATAACTGGGGTACCGGAACCAGAAACAGTTTCGGCAATGTTTACTTGACGAATCAAAACAGTCAGAAACAGAATTCACCGTATACAACCAGCCAGTATTCGCGTATTGCAAAGGTATACTGTCAGTCGTATCTTGACTGGAGCAAGTCATTTACGTATACGGTAACATTACGTGTCAAGATTGGCAAAAATTCCAACGGAAACGACAGCAGGTATTATAAACTGCCTACGAATAAGGATTTGACGGATAATACCACGAGTAATAAATCGGAGGCATATTCCGTTACAAAGACGGTGACAATACCGCCTGTTGAATTAACATTAACTCCGGCAGATTCGTTTATCAGAATCAGTAATAATCTGAATTCGAGAAAGAGATACTACGTATTCGGAACCTCGGACAAGATTGGCCTGGGATATGACAAAACCAAATCTCCGTATAACCGATATTCGGAAGGAGATAAGTGGGAACTTGAGCATTATTACAAGATGTTCACACCTTCCTTTAAGGGACTGTATGTAAATCAGTTTAATATAAACGGCAGCTGGGATAATTATGGAAATTATAAAGCTCCCGTAATAAAAACCTCGATTACGCAGTCGCTTGAAAAGTATTATAAGGATTCAAAGGGCAAATATGTATACAAGAATCTGCCCACTACCGACTGGAACAGCGGCTGGACGTCGAACGTAATCATGAACGAGGGCGTCGACAACATGGTTTATGTAGTATTGGATATGACGCCGTCAAGATGGAAGAATTCAACGGATCCTTTGTTATTGGGTGTTCGATACAAGTGCGTGATTACCGATTCACAGAACAATTCGGTGACGGCCAAGTTCACGACCACCGGAAACGAATACATGAATTATGCCTTCTATGACAAGTACGAAGGAAAATATTAATTTTTTGGAGCAGTTATTTTGAGTAAAAGCAAAAGTCTCAAAAACAGAATAATTTCGATAGGCGTAGCAGGTACGTTAATTGCAGGCGCAGTCTGCGGTTCAATGTATTTTAATGCCGGAACCGCCTATGCAAAGGTAACCTTGCGCGGTATCGAAGACATCGTAACGGAGCATTCTTCGGACAATCCGGAAGGAGAGGTTAAGCCGTTTGTTATCTACGAAGTCGTACCGGAATTGAACGATTCTTCTTTAGGATATCTGGTAGGCGGTGAAGAAAACATCCATGACGGCAAATCAATTAAGGATATGCCCTCGAAGGCTGAGCGTTCGTATTGGCTCAATGATACTGCCAATCCGGAGAAGTTTGATCCCGAAAATTCGGTTCCAAATGCCAAGGCAAAGGAAATGCTCGGCGAACTCAATGCATCAACAGGCGAATATGAAGGCGGAGCATATGCATTTTCGGAATATGTTGAACCCTCGGCGCTGGAAACAGGGTATCGTTCGATGGATATTCGCGGTACTTTTAGCTTGACGGACCCTGCGGGAACGGGGCATTACAAGCCAAACGACTATTCTACGGCGTATGAACTTTATACTCCCGATCCTTATGATGAGGGAATAGAAGCTTTATACGGTGACGGAAATACCGAAGGAATCGTATTATACAGACATACGGATGCTTTCAGATTAAAGGATGATTATTTTACGGGCGGATGGAGTATCTCGATTCAAAGAATCGGGGATTTTGAGATGCCCTCAAAAACTACGGGTACCGCTACCGGAACAGGGGATGCCGTATATAACTGGCAGTACTTTATTTCATCGCTTGTTACCGATACTTCGCAGTTAAACGACGGACAGATTATTTTCTGTGCGGAAAAAGACGCAGCCGGAGACTACCTGGACAGCTTCGGTGTAATCAGGACGGATGATGATGGCAACTTAAAGCTGTACAGATACAGAACGGGAGGAACATCGACACCGCCTTTGATGGCGATGGCGCGTCCGAGAATTACGCCGTCTCCTTCACCGACAGTAGATCCGAGTGCTTCACCGTCGGTTACTCCGAGTGAGTCACCGTCAGTTGACCCGAGCGCTTCACCGTCAGCAGATCCCGATACGACACCTATGCCGGAGCCGGAAGATATACCGACACCTGTTCCTTCTGAACAGCCTACACCTTCTACGGAACCGGAAGTTACTCCCGAACCTGAAAGCCCTACGCCGGAGCCGATTCCCGAACCTTTGCCGGAACCTGAGACTACTCCCGATATGAATGCAGGCGGTGGTTTTGTTACCGGAATTTGGGGACTTAAAAATGTAATGTATAAATCACCTGCCTTCAGATATGTGGCAAACAGTGATTTGTTAAGATATCAGATGATTAATAACGCGCGTTATTCGAGCGTTTATGATTTGCCGCCTTCAAGTAATCACGCTATTGCGATAGAGGATATGGTAGGAGACGGACGTGCGTACGATTACTATATTGTCGAAGAGACAAACGTGGCGGGACCGGATTCGTACAGAGTAAGCTCCGTATTTGAAGACAGTGAGGCATTTTTAGGAAGAAAACTTGAATATACCAAGGTTTCCGATGAAAAATATAACAGCACGAACTGTAGCGTCAGCAAGGCTCCATACTATGTAAAGGTAGACGATGAAGATGAATACCTTTATGTTCAGGCAGGAGATGCAGATTATGAGTTCACGGCAGACTATTCCGAGACTGTTTACCAGACCTTTAAGTATGAAGGCGGTATAAAGAACGAAGAATGGTTTAAGCAGTATGTCTTTGACCGCGAACCGGGCACTGAGTGCGACAACTTATATTTGGATGTTATTCCCGTAGCGGCTGACAAACTGACTATCGATATGGTCGATAAGGCTGATTTAATCTATTTTGCCGGCGGCAGGTATTTCGGTGACCATGATATCAGTGCAGAGGCTGCAATCGAGGTGCTCGATAAAGTAATAAACGAAGATAAACCTGTAATTCTGGAGCGCTCAAGTTATTATGCCAACGCTACTTTCGACGGTACACCTTTGGCAAACAATATGATGCTTTTGAGCCTTGAATTGATGCAGGGTTCATTGAATATTCCTACGGTAGACGGACAGACATCTTCAGAAACCTGGCAACTGATTATTAATGAAGATCCGGTTGCACCGCTTACCTTCAACGATTTATTAGATAGCATGCGTTATTCTGCTACGCAGGCAGAAAATTACGATGTCAGCTATGTACAGGGCACGGTTTTTGTAAACGATGACTGGGACGATGAAAATGAAACTGTCCTTAGTGAAAACAAAGTAGTAGCGCTCGATTTTAACGAATCGTATTCACAGGACAAGGTTAACGGAATCGGCGGTTTCGAAGAAATGCGCCTTGAATATGCTTCCGAAAAGCCGATTATCGAAACATACGGAGACTGGTCACAGTTTAACAGTTCTTATTCGAAGGCGACTTCGATAAGATATATTCTGAATGCAAATAATTCGAGAAACATAGTAAAGACTTCATTAAAGGTACTTGATTTGGAACCTTTGCAGTCAAATCAGTATTCTGAGGCAGAACTGCTAAAGGATATTTATTGGAATGACAGCAGCATGAGCTGGACAGGAGGCAAATTCCCGCTTTGGGATGCTACCGGTGTCAGAAGCCGCGATATCATGACGAAGGACTGGATTTTGTCGAATGTGGTTAATGCATCGGATTCCGAAAAATCCAAGTTTAAGGTAGATGTGACCCAGATGGGTACAAAGGAATTTATCGGTATCAATACAGACCTTAACGCCACCTACGATATGATTTATCTCGGTATGGATACGCTCCTAATGAATACCGATAATAACAATACATGGCCTACCAAGAGTACTGTCACGGCGTATAACGATACGGGAATGAACGGTCTCGTATATACGCATATGGGAGACAAGGTTCACTATACCCCTGATTGGGATGGCTGGAATGCTGATGTTCGATTCTCCGGAAATGATATTACTTTTGATAAAAAGCGAGAACTTACCGAATACGTAAAGGCCGGTTATGCCATGGTTATTTCGGACGGTTTCTTTAATGTGGACGGTAACGGAGCAGTTACCGGCATAAATACCGGAAGAGTTGATTCTTCCTCGTACCTGTATGAATTTTTGAACGAAGTCGTTATGTCCAAAACGGACGGTTCATATAATTATTTGGGAAAGAATATATTCAGAAAGGGTGCCTTGGAGAATGCTTATTCCGGACATGAAGCCGCCAGAGAAGTGTTCTCAAGATACTTAAACATTTCGAAATTGAGCATAGAAGTATTGGAACAGCCGCTTTCGTATAACTATGTTGATTCGAATAATGCTCATCAGACCAGATACCTGCCGATGAATTCGGACGGAACGTATTCCATGAACTTTAAGGTTACGTTAAAGAATGATGCCGCGGTGGATGCCGGCAATACGTCGTATGACTGTAAGTTGTATCTGGATCTTGATGCCGACGGAAAATTCGAAGAAGGAGAGGCTTTGTCGGGACTTTCGATAAGCGGAGCCGATACGGATGAAAACGGCAAGTTCCATCTGCGTGCCGGAAATACATATGAGATATCACGTCTGACTCCCGATGAGTATGTAGGATTCCTTTCATGGAAACTGGCATTTATCCAAAATGAAAAGCAGACGAGCGGTTCCAGCTCGGATGCCACATCGGTGCGAAGCGCCATAACGGGATTCTCGGCAGTGCCCGCCAATGCCGCAAAGAAGCCGACTATTAAGATTTTGCAGATTATTCCGAACAGCGGAAACACGAATTTCGATTTGTCAAATGATGCCATGAATTATCTGTATAATGAGGTAAATGACTTTAATATTGAAGTATACCAAAAGACGGTAGGAACATACCTTTCGAAGTGGGATTCGCAAAGCGCTGTACCTTCGGATTTATTGGAATACAAATATTCATATTATGATTACCTGTGCAAATATGACATGGTGGTAATGGGCTTTACCGATATGTATGAGTTTACTACGGACCTTGATTGGTGTTACGACAGAAATTTGAAGCAGCAAAATCATGGCAGGAACTCAATAATGCATGACGGTATGCTCGCTATCAGAGAATATGCGCTTACCGGACACAGTGTACTGTTTACGCATGATATGAGTTCGTATCATGAAAGTTCTACGCAGTGGGGATATCTGGCCAATACCATGCTTCGTGACTTGGAGGGTATGGACAGATACGGCAGATTAAGCTCTTCAAATCGTGATCTGAAATATAACTTTGACAGACCCGGCGTAACGGTTCAAAACTATGATTCCAAGTATGATTCTGCCAAATTAAAGGGAAATGATACAGGCGAAAACAGAGGAATTTCCGATAATACGGTATTGAGATTTTCAGGTGATAAAATTTACGGGTTGACCACCAGACAGATTACCTCCAGCTATGTAACGGATGCCAACTCTACCGTACCCTGGAGCGGAAAGGAAACTATTACGGCCATAAACGAAGGCCAGATAACGCAGTATCCTTTCTTAATTACGGACGGCATAGGCGACAGCTTTGAAGTTAAGATGACGCATGCTCAGTATTTCCAGCTAAATCTGGATACGGATTCACAGGATTCCAATGCCAATGATGATGTAGTGGTCTGGTACGCTATCAGTAACAATTCGGATTCCTCCGATTACAGAAAGCCTACGTTGCATGAATACTACAAGGCAGTTCATAACGATGTACGTAACAATTACTATATTTACAGTAAAGGTAATGTAATCTATACGGGATGCGGACACAGTGCGGTTGATTCCGACCTGGAAAAGAAGCTCTTTGTTAATACGCTGGTTGCATCTTATTCGAGCGGTTTACATGCTCCGAGAGTCATATTTAAAGCAAATACCTGGGACAGCTCCGCTACGATTACCAATATTTATCTGCCGTATGATACTGAGATAGTAAATGCAGATGGGACTACGGGCGAGTTCCTCGATAATTATTCGGACGGAACGACAGCTTCAAACGGTGGCCTGACGGTATGCTTTAAGACCTTAAATAACAACTTCCGCGACAGTAATGCCACTTTGTATACGAAGTATTACATTAAGGGCACGAATGCGGCGTATGATTTGTATGACGGCTCGAATTACTATAAGGAAGTAACGCCGAACGGATACTTCAAGATGATTGACGATGCCGGAAACAGAGTTGATTCGTCTGCTAATTCGCTTATCAACTACAAGATTTATGAAGCGAAATTCAGAATTTCGGATTTGAATCTTGGAAGCGGACACGGAGTATTACCTGAAGACTTCGGATCCATTTACGTAAGAATCGGAACGACGCCTTTGTCGAACGGTACTTTCTCGGCACTGCCCGCTACGGAAAGCATTGCGGAACTAAATATTAATACTACGAGATTACTTGATCTTGAATAAAATTTTGAACGGCTTGCCTTATTAAAGGGCAAGCCGTTTATAGGAGAAGGACATGGAAAAATACTTAAAGATTCGTCACGACTGGGGGATGGGAGATGCCAAAAGAGACGAGGGGCTAAAGACACCTGCGGACATAGAAAGAATAGATAACGTGTGTTATGGCACTTACGGAGATGAAAATCTTCTAGATATCTACTATCCGAAGAACACCGTCGGAAAGCTGCCTGTGATAATCAGTGTTCACGGTGGCGCATATGTGTACGGTTCAAAGGAAATATATCAGTTTTACGGAATGAGTCTTGCGCAGCGCGGCTTTGCATTTGTCAATTTCAACTATCGTCTCGCACCGGAAAGTAAGTTTCCCGCACAGCTTGAGGATATTGATGCTGTTGTTCGATTTGTGTTTGAAAATGCGGATAGATATCCTTTTGATGTACGAAATATATTCATGCTGGGAGATTCGGCAGGAGCAAATCTTTTGGGATTGTATTTATGCTCGATTCTTAATCCCGAATATGCAAAGATATCGAAAATTGAGAAACCCATATTCGACGGAGAGGTATTTTTGCCCAATGCGGTAGCATTTAATTGCGGAATATATGATACCGATGAAGCCATGAAAGAAGATACCGAAAGAGTAATTAATAACGAATATCTCCTCGGAGAGCCTGCCGTTAAGGGACTGTCCGGGAAATACCTCAATGTTGTTGATTATATGACGAAAGATTTTCCGCCAGTTTATGTGATGAGTGCGTATTATGACTTCCTAAAAGGGCAGGTTCCGTGTATCGAAAAGAAGATTAAGGAACTCGGAATTGAAAATGTGATAAAGGTTTACGGCGACGAGTCCACCAAGGATCTGATGCACGTATTCCACGTGAACCAGAAGCTTCCTGCCGCAGATGTATGCAACGATGACGAGTGCGAGTTTTTTAGGAAGTATATGAAATAGGCCGGAAATGAAACTATCCATTGCCGAAAATCCCAAAACTATCAATCTCGGCAATGTGTAAGTCGAAAATGAGAACATGACCGCGCGGTATCCTAAAGCGCGGAGAAAGATGGAAATAGGATACGGGACATGACCGCGCGGTATCCTAAAGCGCGGGGAAAGACGGAAATAGGATACGGGACATGACCGCGCGGTATCCTAAAGCGCGGAGAAAGACGGAAATAGGATACGGAACATGACCGCGCGGTATCCTAAAGCGCGGATGACAGAAAGAATATCGAGCAAGCAGAGCAAGAATTGTGCAGTTGAGGACGTGTGAGCAAAGCAATACCAAATTCGCAGGCCGGAAAGATTGAACAGATCAAAACAGAATAAAAATTTTCTTGACAGAATCGTTTTTTATTTTTACAATACCAAACCATAGGGCTTAGGCCCTGTGGTTTGCTTTATTGTGGACATATTATATAGAAGGAATTCAATCGGCTATGGCAAAAAATTTGGTCATTGTGGAGTCACCCGCAAAGGTGAACACAATTAAAAAATTTCTGGGGAGCAATTATGAGGTAGTGGCCAGTCAGGGACATGTAAGAGACCTGCCCAAGTCACAAATGGGAATAGATCCGGAAAATGATTATGAACCGAAGTATATTACTATAAGGGGAAAAGGCGATTTGCTTGCTTCACTTCGAAAAGAAGTTAAAAAAGCAGATGTTATTTATCTCGCAACCGACCCGGACCGTGAAGGAGAAGCTATCAGTTGGCATTTAACCAAGGCTATCAACATGGACGGTAAGAAGGTTAAGAGAATAACCTTTAATGAGATTACGAAAAATGCTGTTAAGGAATCCCTTAAAAATGCCAGAGACATAGATATGAATCTGGTTGATGCCCAGCAGGCACGACGCGTACTCGACAGAGTAGTGGGATACAGGATTTCTCCGATTTTGTGGGCAAAGGTTAAAAGAGGTCTTTCTGCAGGACGAGTTCAGTCTGTAGCATTGCGTATTATTTGTGACAGAGAGAACGAGATTAATGCTTTCGTGCCGCAGGAATATTGGACCATTGATTCAAATTTGTCGCTAAAAGGACAAAAGAAGACGGTAAATGCCAAGTATCACGGAGAAGGCGAAACAAAGGTTGACATAACAAACAAAAAGCAGGCCGATGCCATTATTAAGGATGTTGAAGGCAAGGATTTTGTGGTTTCCGATGTTAAGATTGGCGAACGTGCAAAGAAGGCGCCGCTTCCTTTTACGACCTCAACACTTCAGCAGGAAGCATCAAAGGTTTTGAATTACAGCACCAGCAAAACAATGCGTATTGCACAGCAGTTGTATGAAGGCGTTAACATCAAAGGCCATGGAACAGTCGGTGTAATCACGTATTTGAGAACGGATTCTACCAGAGTATCCGACGAAGCACAGAATGCGGCTTCAAATTATATCAAAGAGCGTTACGGTGAGCAGTATGTTGCTAACAAAGTTAATGTTCAAAAAGATGACAAGAAGATTCAGGATGCGCATGAAGCAATAAGGCCTACGTACCTTGAATTTGATCCTATAGAAATCAAGGAGTCTTTATCAAGAGAACAGTTAAGACTCTATCAGCTCATATATAAGCGCTTTTTGGCCAGCCAGATGATGGGAGCCATATATGAGACTACATCTGTCAAGGTGGATGCCGGAAAGCACAGATTCACGTTAAGTGCTTCAAAGGTTAAGTTTGACGGATTCTTGAGCGTCTATTCCCAGGAAGAAGACAAAGAAGAAACGAATACAATAACAGCCGATATTAAAGCGGGTGATGTGTTAAAATGCGAAAGTGTTGAAGGCAAACAGCATTTTACGCAGAGTGCTCCTCATTATACTGAAGCCAGCCTCGTTCGTGCTTTGGAAGAACTCGGAATAGGTCGTCCCAGTACATATGCACCTACTATCGCGGTTATTTTGGCGAGACGATATATCGTAAAAGAAGGCAAAAACATATTCGTAACGGAAATCGGTGAAGTAGTCAATCAAATGATGACGGAGGCTTTCCCCGAGATAGTTGACGTTAATTTTACGGCCAATATGGAGCTGCTGCTCGATGGTGTAGAGGCCGGAACCGTTAAGTGGAAGACCATTATCGAAAACTTTTATCCTGATTTGGATGAAGCAGTTAATAAAGCTCAGGCTCAACTTGATGAAGTCGAGATACATGACGAATTGTCCGAAGAAATCTGTGAAGAATGCGGCAGACAGATGGTTATCAAGTATGGTGCCCACGGAAAGTTTATAGCCTGCCCGGGATTCCCCGAATGCAGAAATACCAAGCCGTTCTTTGAAAAGATCGGAGTGGCGTGTCCTAAGTGTGGCAAAGATATCGTAATAAAGAGAGCCCGTACCGGAAGAAAGTATTATGGATGCATCGGTGCCCCCGAATGCGATTATATGAGCTGGCAGAGGCCGAAAGAGGAAGAAGTGAAAAAGTAACATTGTTCCCGCCCCGAAGAGTTCGCGGAATAGTTGTTCTTTTTGTTTGAACAGATTGAAATAGTGAGGCATAACGGGTGATATTATATAATTGTCTGACAATTGCCTTGATTTTTAATAAAATGTATGTTAAAATACCTCCATGGTGCAGTTCCTTTGCGCCTAACGGAGGTATTTTTTATGAGTAGTGTTCAATTACTGGATAAGACAAGAAAGATAGGAAAGTTACTTCATAATAACAATTCCAGCAAAGTTGTATTTAACGATATTTGTTCGGTTTTGTGCGAAATACTTGAATCGAATGTACTGGTTATTTCCAGAAAAGGAAAAGTTCTCGGAATCGGTGATACTCCCGGAGTTGATTCGATTACCGAACTCATTGTGGACCATGTCGGCGGATTCATAGACGCTATGTTAAACGAAAGACTCCTAGCTGTTTTGTCCACAAAAGAAAATGTTAATCTGGCTACGCTCGGATTTAACGAAGGTGATGTAAACAAATTCCGTGCTACGATTACGCCTATCGAAATAGCCGGCGAAAGACTCGGCACTTTGTTTATTTATAAATGTGCATCACAATATGAGATTGATGATATTATTTTGTGTGAATACGGAACCACGGTTGTGGGACTTGAAATGTTGCGGGCCGTAAATGAGGAAAGTGCTGAAGAAACACGTAAACTTTCGGTTATTCAATCAGCCATTAATACGCTGTCCATATCCGAAATGGATGCCGTTATTCATATTTTTGAAGAATTAAATGGCATGGAGGGTATATTGGTTGCGTCCAAAATAGCCGATAGAGTAGGTATAACCAGATCGGTTATTGTGAATGCGCTGCGCAAATTCGAATCTGCCGGTGTTATTGAAAGCAGGTCCTCGGGAATGAAGGGAACCTACATCAAGGTACTCAATGACATGGTATTTGATGAGATAGCAAAGCTCAAAGCACAAAGAGGTCTGTAAAATTAATACGGAAAACGGATTGATTTATTTAAAGGGATTTATGCTTGTCATAAATCCCTTTCTTGCTTTATTGGAAAGTACGTCCCTATAAAGCTGCAAAAGTTATTTTGATACAACATTTAGTGGTTATGTAAAGCAATTTGCATCTGATTTGATGAAAAATCGGCATTTCATCAGAAAATTAAGGCCCAATATGTTGTATTATGTCAACGAACCGAAGCACAAGATAAAGTGGTTTTTCTTCAAAAATCCCTTGTGTTTTTCCGTAGATTCTCTATAATGAAATAGTGTGGGTGTAGTGTGCCCGTATACTACATATAGTACTTTGCCCCTGACGGGAAAAGCGGGAGTATATGAGTACGTTTATACCGGAAAGCAGGAAAATATGATTAATACCAATGTATATGATTACGTTAATGTCCTGGGGAAAACGGCAGACGCTTCCTGGGAACGAAACGAGATAATTGCTAATAATATGGCTAA
This sequence comes from Lachnospiraceae bacterium, assembly GCA_045640905.1. Taxonomy (GTDB): domain Bacteria; phylum Bacillota; class Clostridia; order Lachnospirales; family Lachnospiraceae; genus JAILLW01. Next base: position 4,507 of record JAZUFW010000078.1, on the reverse strand, counting down.
TGCCAACACTCCGGGGTACAAAAGACAGGATATTAATTTCGAATCCCAGTTAAAGCGTGCACTCGGAAACAACAGATACGAGACCGTGGATGCAAAGGTTGCGCACCTAAAGAAGAGCGAATTGACACCGAAGATATTTACCGATTCATCGAACTTCTCATATCGTTTGGACGGAAACAATGTCGATCCGGACACGGAAGCAGTGGAACTGGCTGCCAACCAGATTAAGTATAACGGTCTGGTTCAGTCGATTAATCAGGAGTTTACGAATCTTCAGATGGTTCTTAAGTAATTTGGGAGGGTCTTATGAGTATTTTTAATTCTTTTAATATTAACGCATCGGGCCTGACAGCCGAGCGTTACAGAATGGATGTTATAGCGGAAAACGTGGCTAACGCAAATACCACGAGAACAGCTGAGGGAGCACCGTACAGACGTAAAGTGGTTACCTTTGAAGAAAAGAATGCTACCCCTGCTGCATTTTCGGCATATTTGGGTCATGCCAGCAAGCAGTATACGGGACAGGGCGTAAAGGTCGGTCATGTAACGGAAGACACTTGGAACGAAATGAACATGGTATATGATCCTTCACATCCGGATGCCGATGAAAACGGTTATGTTACATATCCGAACGTTAATATCGTAACGGAAATGACCAACCTCATTGATGCAAGCCGTGCTTATGAAGCCAATGCCACAGCTTTTAACGCCAGCAAATCGATAGCCATGAAGGGTCTTGAGATGGCATAAAGGAGTAATTGATGGATATATCTTCTTTTTACAACATATCATCCAAGGCGATACAGAAAGCTGCGGATAATTCATCTATTGCCAACATTGAACCTACCGGCGAATTTGCCTCATTGTTTGATAAGGCTGTAGAAAATTTAAATACGACCAATGCTTATTTATCCGATGCCGAAAACGAAGAACTGCGTTGGGCGCTGGGCGAGACGGATAACACCCACGAACTGACAATTGCGCTGCAGAAAGCATCAACGGCTTTGCAATATACCGTAGCCGTCAGAGATAAAGTTTTGGAAGCATATAAAGAAATCATGCAGATGCAGATTTAATCAATATTTAGTACAAGGAGCGCCACATGCCCGAACGAATTAGGGAACTTCTGCAGATGGTCCTAGTCTGGTGGAACAAATTCACAACTAAACAAAAAACGTACATCATCGCTGCGGCGGCAGGGGTGATATTAGCTTTGGCCATAGTTATTACCGTATTGAGTCAGCCTCAGTATGTCATTTTGATTAACTGTGAAACCACTAAGGAAGCTTCGGAAGTAACCGATCTTTTGGACGGAGAAGGATTGGATTATCAGGTATCCGATGACGGATACCAGATTAAGATAAACAAAAAGCAGCAGTCGGAAGCCAACCTTTTGCTCGGGGCCAACGATATTCAGTCAAGCGCATATACCATTGACAATGTTACGGACGGAGGATTCTCGACAACCGAAGCCGATAAGCAGAAAAAATATGAGGTATATCTGGAAACGAGACTGGCTGATGATATTATTGCCAAGTTTACGTTTGTAAAGAGCGCTGTTGTTGATCTTTACATTCCGGAAAACGACGGAACGTTAATAGCCCGTGAAGAAGAAAGTTCCGCATGGGTATTGATTGATTTGGACGGAAACGATTTGAGTTCCGATGCGGCCGCAGGATTGGCACATGCCGTAGCCGTGGCTATAGGAAACAAGACGGACGAAAATATCGTAATTATGGACACCGAAGGGAATACACTGTTTTCCGGTGCCGACAGTTACAGTGTTTCAGGAACCGCTTCAAGCCAGTTGTCCGTAAAGACACAGTGGGAAAATGTCGTAAAGAGCGAAGTTCGTCAGGTGGTTTTGGGAACCGGCGAATTCGATAAAGTAGAGGTTGCCGTTAACCTTGATGTGGATTTCAGTTCTTATTCCGAAACAGATCATCAGTACTACGTTAACGATGACCAGTCGCAGGGATACCTTTCAAGCGAAAGAAATTATACATCAGAATCCGTTAACGGAAATGAGGATGTTCCCGGAACCGATTCCAACGGCGATACGGAGTATGTATGGCAGGATAATGATTATTCGACCACTTCGACGGAAGAAAATGAAAAGAATTATCTGCCTTCGGAGAGAATTACAGACAAAACAACTCCGGCAGGTGCGGTAAATTATTCAAGTTCATCCATTTCACTGGCGTTGACGAATATTGTCGTAGTCAGAGAAGAGGATGTAAAGGCGCAAGGCCTTTTGGACGGAATAACATGGGACGAATACAAGCTTGCCAACGATGTTCGTACTCCGATTGAAGTCGACGAGAGTTTTTACGATATGGTATCGAAGGCAACAGGATTTGCCAATGCCAACATTTCGATAGTCGGTTATTCCGAGAATATGTTTATTGACAAAGAGGGCTTGGGAATTACCGCAACCGATGTAATGACCATTCTGCTCATTGTTGTAATTTTGGGATTGTTGCTGTTCGTGGTATTAAGAAGCATGAAGACAGAGAAGGAACCGGAGACACCGGAAGAACTGACTGTAGAAAATCTCCTGCAGTCACAGCCCGAATCCGACCTCGAGAATATTTCTACGGAAGCCATATCCGAAACTCGTCGTATGGTTGAAAAATTTGTTGATGAAAATCCTGAAGCAGCCGCAAATCTTCTGCGTAACTGGCTGACAGAGGAATGGGGATAAATTAGATGGCAAGAATAGCAGATGAACAATTAACGGGATTACAAAAAGCTTCAATACTGCTTATTGCGTTGGGACCGGAAAAATCCGCAACTATTTTTAAGCATCTGAAGGAAGAGGAAATCGAAGAACTGACATTGGAGATAGCCAATACCAGAGCGGTTACTCCTCAGATTAAGGAAGATGTTATCGCAGAGTTTTACCAGATTTGTCTGGCCCAGCAGTATATCGCAGAAGGCGGTATCGGGTATGCCAAAGAATTGCTCGAGAAATCCTTCGGTAATGACAAGGCTCTTGACGTTATCAGTAAGCTTACCGCATCATTGCAGGTCAAGCCCTTTGAATTTGTTCGAAAAACAGATGCTACACAGTTGTTTAACTTTATACAGGATGAACATCCGCAGACTATTGCACTTATTTTGTCGTACTTGCCGGCATCGCAGTCCGCACTTATTGTGTCCGCATTGCCGCCCGACAGGCAGGCTGATGTTGCTAAACGTATAGCCGTAATGGACAGAACTTCTCCGGATGTTATTAAAGAGGTTGAAAAGGTGCTCGAATCAAAGCTTGCTTCTTTGGTAAACCAGGATTACACCATCATCGGTGGCGTAGATGCCGTAGTAGAAATTTTGAATACTGTAGACCGTGGTACCGAGAAACATATCATGGAGACTTTGGAAATCGAAGAACCCGAATTGGCCGACGAAATCAGAAAGAAGATGTTCGTATTCGAAGATATTCTGCTGCTTGATGACAGAGCAATCCAAAGAGTTCTTCGTGATGTTGAAAACAATGATCTGGCTGTTGCTCTTAAAGGTTCCAACGAACAGGTTCAGAATGCTATTTTCAATAACCTGTCAAAACGTCTGGCTGCCATGATTAAGGAAGATATGGAGTTCATGGGACCTGTGCGTATGAAGGATGTTGAAGAAGCACAGCAGAAGATAGTTGCGGTTATCCGAAAGCTTGAGGATGCCGGTGAAATCGTTATTTCCAGAGGCGGAGGTGACGAGATAATTGTCTAATGTATTGAAGGGGTTCTGGCTTTCCGTAAATGAGGATTCCAAGGTCGTTGACACCAACGAACTTGTGGAAAGACGCATTCAGGAAGAACAGGAACGTATAGCAAAATTACAGACAATTGCAAATATAAGTTATGATTCTGATGAATTCTTTGAAGGCCTTCCTGCAGAGAATATTGATGACCTGATAGATTCCGATGCCGAGGAGGCGGTTCAAAAGAGCGCAGAGAGGGAAGAACTTGAACGAATAAACGAAGAACTTTCGGCTGCACGAAGCGGGATTGAAGAAGCAAGAGCAGAGGCCTCGGAAATACTCGAAAATGCAAGAGCCGAAGCCGAACAGATTAAGGCAGATGCTTTTGAAGAAGGCAAAAGTGAAGGGTTCGAAGCAGGGCAGGCAGAGGCGGATCGTCAACTGAAGGCGAAAATGGATGAACTCGAAGAAAAAGAGGAGTCCCTTGAAAAACAATATGCCGAACTTGTCGAACAGCTTGAACCTTTGCTCGTTGAAAAAATAACCGATGTTTTCGAACACATTTTTAAGGTTAATCTTGAGGAATATAAAGGTATTGTTTCGGGATTGATTGTGGATGCTTTGAATAATTCCAACGGCGCCAGAAACGTTATTATTCATATTTCGAGAGAAGACTTTCAAAGTGTTGTGGAGAAGAAAGAGGATATTTTGGCACAGACAGGACTTACCGAACACAGTGCGGAATTTATTCAGGACGGTGTCCTTTCGCCGGGTGGATGTCTTATAGAAACGGAAAACGGTGTTTTTGAC
>JAZUFW010000077.1:0-2209 GCA_045640905.1 Lachnospiraceae bacterium | reverse complement strand
TTCGGACTGTTTCGTGTGGCAGAAGGAGCTCTCGTAGTATGTTCTTTGATCTTTTACGGATATCAGAACCCATATTTTGCCCTGCTCTTGATAGGAAGCATCCTGGTTAACTATGCTTTGCATCTTCTTTTTCGAAAAATTCACAACACAAATGACAGTTCCAAAGCGAAAAGACTAAATGTCATTTTGTTAATTCTTGGCCTTATAGTAAACTTCGGAATTCTCTTTTATTTTAAATATTACAATTTCTTCCTAAGCAATATTTCTTCCTTGTTTGGAATTTCATTTAATGCCCAAAACATTATTCTTCCTTTGGGCATAAGTTTTTACACCTTCCAACAGGTATCCTTTATTGCAGATAATTATTATAAAAAGTGCCCGAATTACTCTTTTTTTGAGTATGCTTTATTTGTGAGTTTCTTTCCCCAGTTAATTGCAGGGCCCATAGTGCTGCACTCCGAAATGATTCCCCAGTTTGGTGATGTTTCAAAGAAAAGGATTAATTCCGAAAACCTCTTTCGAGGAATTCAATATTTCATTCTGGGGCTTTCTAAGAAAGTCCTCATCGCAGATATGCTGGGGCGCGCCGTTGATTACGGTTACGCTAATATTCACCTGCTTAACAGAGTTTCAGCAATTGCATTGATTCTGTTTTATACATTGCAGATTTATTTTGATTTCAGCGGATATTGCGATATGGCCATGGGGCTCGGTCGAATGCTCAATCTCGATATAGCCGTCAATTTCGATTCGCCGTACAAAGCTGCGAGCGTTTCTGAGTTTTGGAAAAGATGGCACATCACGCTAACCAGATTCTTCACGACATACCTTTACATTCCGCTGGGCGGAAATCGAAAAGGAATGTTCAGAACCTGCATAAACGTACTGATTGTCTTTACTTTGAGCGGTCTGTGGCACGGTGCGGATTGGTCATTTGTTTTTTGGGGACTGCTTCACGGCATATTTATGGTTATCGAAAGGCTCATCAAACCATGGTATCGCAAGATAAGTGAAGGATGGTCCGTAGGTTTATCACGCTTTATAAGAATCATCAGAAAGATTTATACCTTTGGTTTCGTTTCCTGTGCCTGGGTATTCTTTAGAGCAGATTCTTTCCGCGAAGCACTCAGAGTGTTTAAGAAAGTTTTGTTGGGTGAAAACGGCCTCCTTATTCCTGCCATGCGGGATGAACTCCTGTTAAAGCGCTCGGAATTACTATTTGCGCAAATCGGTTTCACCGCATTTGAATCGGACATTTTGCGAAACATTTTATGCGGTATATTGATCATTTTATTATGCGTTTTTACCTTTGCGGTACCGAATTCGCACGAAGCGGTAAAAAACAAAAAAGCAACCACATGCTACAGCATATTCTTAGGAATATTGTGTTTGCTTTCAATCATTTCATTATCAAGTGTATCAAAATTCTTATATTTTGACTTTTAGAGGATATTATGTATTCAAAAGCAGTAAGAACAGTTTTGATTACAATTGCATCCGGATTACTACTACTTATTGCATTTGTAGTAATAGTAGATCCTTTCTACCACTATCATGCTCCGATAGGAAACATGCAGATATATTTGTATAATACAGTATACCAATCTCCCGGTTTGGCTGAAGACTACGAATACGATACCGCTCTCATCGGCAGTTCGATGACGGAAAACAACCGGCCTTCATGGTATCGTGAAATAGGCGAGAACCCGATAAAAATCGCTTATTCCGGTGCTCGAATGAAAGATTTCGGTTTGCTTCTTGGCAGGGTATTTAAAACCCATCAAAGCCTTCCGAAAGTTGTTATGGATATAAATGAATATCAGATTTCAGTTGACCCTGAATCAAGGTTTGCATCAGACGATGAATATTTGTATGATGATAATCCGTTTACAGACGTAAAATACGTATTTAATAAAGATGTACTGTCTGCATCGGCAGGACGGCTCATCGCATATATTCTGGGTGCACCGGGAAATGAAGAAGACGCATATACCTGGAATGATCCGGCACTTTTTGGCAAAGAACAGGTCAAAAAGGATTACGATTTAGCAACAGCAAATGTAAATCGTGCTTTCGCAGTCAGCGAAAAAACAACAGCCGATAATGATGAAATAATCAAAATGGTTTCCGATAATCTCGATAACATTATCATATACATCAAAGAACATCCTGATACGGAATTCGTATTTTACTATCCTCCGTACTCTAT
>JAZUFW010000076.1:0-7359 GCA_045640905.1 Lachnospiraceae bacterium | reverse complement strand
TCCCCAGTTTTGAGGTTGCGTTTTACCCCATTCGCATATTGATAAAATGACATCATGGTCAGGTTTTGCAATATTCAACCCTTCAAGCAGCGCAGCGTACGAACATAGCGTATTTTCCTGCCTGCGATGATTCATTAATCGGATTTCATTATTTCCTTTTTTCAAAAAGGCTTTTATTTCGATATCTGTTTTTTCCTCATCCACAAAGTTATCATACAGCATCGAATCCGCTATCTTTATTTGAAGCCACGAGCCCTTTTGTACTTCTCTGCCGGCTTCGTAATCGATAGTCAATGTATATTCACCGTCCGAAGGCACATTAACGTCAAATATAAGTTCCGCGCTCTGGCTTCCGACAGGAGTTCTGTCGGGTCCCGTTCCGTCAAAGGTACCTATGTTCTTAACAAATCCGTCCTCTTTGACAGCACCTTCTCCGGTAATACGGCCGTCATTTACGGCACTCAGTTTCTTTGTAAAAGAACCGTCCGATACAGTTAATGAACTGATAGCCGGCGCATAAACATATTTGGCATTTTCGGCATTTGAAAAGGTGGCATTATCCCAAAGATAATAGCAGTTATCAACCTTCAAAAAGTCAACACCCCAATTAATATATGTCAGGGCATCTTCCTTTTCATGTCCGCAGGTTCCTACTGCCGCTCCCGCACAAAGGTTGGTTCCGATGTCATTGTACATGCCAAACTTCAGTCCCTTTGCATGAATGTATTCCGAAAGCTTTGCAAAACCGGAAGGGAATTTTACCTCTTCGTTCTGAAGCAGTCCGTCGATTCTTTCGCTTTTGTAGCATCCGTCATCCAGAACGACATATTTGTACCCCAGTTTATCCAGTTCAAGTTCAACCAGTTTATCCGCCATTATCTTAGTTAATTCTTCCGTATTGGCGCTGCCGAAAGCGTTCCAGCTGTTCCATCCCATGCAGGGCAAATGATTTTTCTTTTTCATATGGAGTACATCCCCTGATGAAAAGCTGTCAAATCTAAATGCATCATCTCGGATTTCTTCCGGACATTCTTTCACTTTGATATTATTATCCATCTTTATCTTCCTTTATGTCTGTACTGTTCTTATTCAAATCTGATATGGAAATCTCCGGTCAATTTCGGAATCGGGAGTCTGTATTTTTCATCCAATTCCGGTCCGCAGGCATGTGAACCGACTCCGGCCATCATATAGTCCACGCATATACAATTGTCCTCACATTCTCTGAGTTCGTAATTATGCTTGGCCTCGGCCAATTCTTCTTCGGTATACTTTGAAGCATTGAATGAAAATCCGTCACCCAAAAACATAATTGCATTTTCACCGTCGGTGACTTTCAGGCGCGTGCAGCCGTAATGCGAGGAATTTTCCTGCGGCCTGATGTAGTCTTCATGCATATTTTCAATATCATCTTCAAAGTCGGCAATATAGTCTGCCTGATGCTTGTCAATATAGCTTTCATAAGGTCCGTATCCGAAATACGATACCTTCTTAAAACTCTTCGGAACAAAAAGTCGTATTCCGAATCTCGGCAGAAAAGTAACCTTATTACTTGTTTCAATACTGCTTACTATATCCATTCCGTCTTTGCCGATTCTGTATTCGACATCCATCTTTACAAAAGGACTGTTTATGCTCCAGCCAAACGACAATTTTTGCTTTAAAACCACGGCCTGTTCTTTTGCTATCGAATAGTCATATACCTTTACCACATAATCATCAAGATGCGCCCTGAACCAATCCTCTTTCATGACATCATTGTCAACAGGTGCTCTAAAGAAATTGAACATCATAGGACGCGTCAATATGCTTTTTCCGTGAACTTCAATGCTGTCAAATGCAGCAATTCTCTTGTTATATGAATACTTGGTATCACCGATCTCTATATTGATTCTGAGAGGCTTTTCATCAATTCCGACATTAATGTCATCTATTTTTACGTTCTGAATTGCCGGATGTTCTGCGCTTCCAATCTTTATTTCGTCAAAACATACTTCATAATCCTTGTTCCAATACAAAGTATCTTCTTTTGAAGTGAAAATAAAGCGAATATATGCATCCTCGTTTTCATATTCCCTGCACTCGGGAATATTAAGCGTCATTTCTCCGCCGGGATTTATGTCTATATCGAACTTGCTTCCGTTCTTTCTTCCGCCGTCCCAAATAAACTCATAACGCCCCTTCAGCAAATCACCCGCATTTGCAAAAAAGAGCATGCTCTTTATTGCAAACGATGATTCGTCTGTTTTGTATACACGAAGCGGTCTGAATACCTGTTTTGCTTCCAACAGTCCCGTATGCGGAGTTCTGTCGGGATACGTCAACGCATCCATGCAAAAATTTCCGTCATTATGACGCTCGTTAAAGTCTCCGCCATAACCGTATTTGACCTTGCCGTTATCGTCACGGCCCAAAATAACAGCATGATCGCTCCATTCCCAAATTAAGCCGCCTGCAAATCGCCTGTTCGACTCAAACATGTTTCTGTAGTCTTCCAAATCCCCGGGGCCGTTACCCATGGCATGACAATATTCACATAAAATGAACGGACGATTTTCATCTTCCTTTTCAAGGAACTTCTGCATATTGTCCAAAGAAGTATACATTTCTGATACAAAATCCAGAACTTCATCGGATGTATCATCCAGCTTATGTGTACTCTCGTAATGAACCGGTCTGGTATCATCCAACTTCTTTACCAATTCGGCAGCTTCTTTAAAGTTTTCCCCGTATCCGCTTTCATTTCCAAGCGACCAAAATACTACACAGGGCCTGTTTATATCCCTTGAAACCAGCAGTCTTTCTCTGTCAAGAATTGCCTCTTTATAGCTTTCTTCCATCGCCAGCAAAGCAATTCCGCCGTAGGCATTCGGTGAATCCCATTTATAGCCGTTATATACCTCAACACAACCGTGTGACTCCACATCTGCTTCATCTATTACAAAAAATCCGTATTCATCACACAGCTTGTAAAAAATGGGTGATGAGGGATAGTGTGATGTTCTTATGGCATTAATGTTATGCCTTTTCATTAATTCCAAATCTTGACGTATCTTTTCCTCGGGGCAGTAATAACCTGTATCGGGGAAACTGTCATGATGATTGGTTCCTCTAAACTTAACGGGCGCATTGTTTATCAACAAAGTGCCGTCATTTATTTCTACTTTTCTGAAGCCGACTTTTTCTCCTATGAGTTCCTCGCCCGCTTCAATGAGAAGGTCATACAAATTCGGCTTTTCCGCAGACCAAAGCATGGGGTTATCTACTTTGTATCTAAAGGTTGCGGAATCTTTAACGCACTCTTCCAACACCTTTTCTTTATCTTTCAATACTATTTTTACATCACACCCGTAGGGCGTAAATTCAAAAACAGCATTTGACATATCATCGTCAAAAAGAGTTTTTATTCTGTAATCCTTAAGGCGCTTTTTCGGTCTTTTTAACACATAAACATCCCTGAATATGCCCGAAAGCCTGATTTTATCCTGGTCCTCCAGATATGTTCCGTCGCACCACTTCAAAACGGCCACAGTAATAAGGTTTGTGCCCGACTTTAAAAACTTCGTAATATCAAACTCTGATGTGGAATGACTGACTTGGGAATATCCCGCGAATTCATCGTTAATATACAAATATATGCAGCTGTCGACGCCTTCAAATGTCAAAATTACATCTTCATCCGTCGGAGCATATTCATATTCCCTGCTGTAAATTCCGACAGGCGTGTCATCCGGAACATACGGCGGATCGTATGTTATCGGATATGATACATTGGTGTACTGAGGAGTATCATATCCGTAAAGCTGCCAGTTTGCCGGAACCGGAATAGTTTCTTTGGATTTGATTGATAAAAAATCATCCTCCAAATCGATAATGCTGTCGAAATATCTGAAATTCCAGTTTCCGTTCAGCAACTCAAATCTGCCGGATTTTTCCCTGTTTTGGAAAGGATCTTCGCCACGTGAAAATGGTATAAAATAGCAATGATTTTCAAGTGTATAAACATGAAGTTTTTGCGGATCTTCATGGTAGATCATTTTAGATTTCGAACTGCCGTTACGAGATATCAAATCAATTTTCATGGTAGTAAGCCCCCGGTAAAAATACTTTATTTTCCGAGAGTATTATAACATAGAAAAAGGATGGATTAGTATTAATCCATCCTCTAAATATTTGATGATAATGATTATCTTTTGTTTATGTCGTCATCTCCGAGCATTGTCGAGCGACGTGCCATGACTCCTGCGGCCGTAACCTCTGAAAGCAGGTCATCCGACAGTTCCATCGACTGCTGCGAAAGAGAATCACTGATGACCTTATCCAAATGTTCATTTTTCTCAAATTTCTGATAATCAAACAGTTTTTCCAATTTATTCATAATCGTACCTCCGTTTTATATTCAATTTGTGTTCCTTTGAATATATATACGAACAGTTTCTCAAAAAGGATACTATATTGTCGAGGCTTTTTGAATCTGTACTATCGCTGAAACAGGCAAGCAATAAAGTCCGGTTAATTAAAAACTGAAGCACTAGTCCAGTTCAAAATCAACATAGTTTCTAAGTTCGCCCAATGCCTTGTTATGAAGGATTTTGACATAAGCATATGAAATCTTCAGGTTTTCCGCTACTTCTTTCAAGGTCAATCCCTGATAATACCTTTGCACAATGATGGCTCTTTCGCGCTCGTCCAACTTTTCAAGCGCGCACGCCAATTGTTCGAGCATTGAATTATTTATTACTTCATCCTCGACACAACTGTCATCTTTGTATTCTTCAGGCACTTCCTCGAATACTTTTCGCGTTCTGTAATAATCAATCAGCGTATTATGCGCAATCGTATATATCCAGGTTGAAACCGATGCTTTCTTTTCATCAAAGGAATCAAGCTTTTCATATACCTTCAAAAATACGTCCGAGCACAAATCCTCGGAAAGAATCGGATTTGATGTCTGCGTATAAAAATAGCCCTTTATTTTTCCCGCATAATCTTCGTATATTTTTGTTTTCATTTCATCGGAGACTACCATAAATAAACTCCTCAATATTAAATGTATATAAATATATTAAATCATGTGCCTTATGGTCGGTCAAGGGGCTTTCAGATAATAAAACAGAGCTTAGTAAACCGCAAAACATTTCCGCAAATTTACCTGAATAGGCATATTCCGCAAACAATTCCTACAGCCAATCCGGAAAAATGTCCTATGGAGTCAATTCTTTTCGATGCGGTCATCAAAACCAGCATAAGGAGTGTCGGAAGAACCGCTCTTATACCGTATATTCCCGATATTTTCAGAGCAATCGCCGCATACAAACCAAACATGCCGCATATCGTCCCCGAGGCTCCGATACTTAGTGCATTCTTTTGAATCCTTCTATGCACCAGACACGATAAAGAGCCGCCTACAATCAATATTATCAAATACAATTCGATAAATAGTTTTGTTCCGAGGATCGGCTCCAGCACACTCCCGATGTTGTACATCGAATACATATTCATCAAAATATGCCATGGCTCTTCATGAGTAAATGCCGAAGATACTATCCTGTAATATTCTTTATCCTTTTCGACATAATAACTATTCATGCCCAGTTTCTGTATTCCGAACTTCTTTGTCTTTACCAACACAAAGACTATGGCATTTATTCCGATAAGTGTATATGTCGCAGGTGATAAAGTAAGCATGCCCAGCACATATGTCAATATTGCAAAAATGAGTGCAAACAGCAAAATCACCAAATACGGATGGTCTGACTTTTTCTTTTTATTAAATTGTGAAGGATATATGATATTCGATTGTCTCATTTACCTTTGATTATTCTGTGCTTTTCTTGAAACCGTATTTCATCACCAGGGCAATAATTATTGCCAATATTACGAAACCGCCGTAAATTCCCGTGTTTAATGTGCCGGATAAATCAATGATTTTATCTATATTGGTTACCGCCAAAACAGCCATCAAAATGCCGACCAAACCTTCACCCGCTATTATTCCCGAGCAGAACAAAATACCTTCATCGCTGTCTTCTGCTTTTGCTTTCTTTTTGTCAACTATTAATCTGATTATTCCGCCGAGCATTGTACTTGCCGTAATTTCAATCGGCAGATATAGCCCGATGGCTACAGCAAGCGACGATACGCCCAGCAATTCTACCGCAACGGAAATGAACGCTCCGATTCCTATAAGGCCCCAAGGAAGATCGCCATCCATGATTCCTTCAACTATGACCTTCATTAATGTAGCCTGAGGAGCGGCCAGTTCCTGTGAACCAAATCCCCATGCTTTATCAAGCAGCACCATAACGCCTCCGATTGCCAAAGCTGCAGCGATAGCACCGACTATTTCACCTATCTGCTGATTCTTTGGCGTAGCTCCGACTAAATATCCTGTTTTTAAATCCTGTGAGGTATCTCCCGCCATAGCGGCAACTATGCATATAATACTGCCGATTATTATGGCAGCTTTCATTCCGTGTGCACCGTTGTCACCGAATAATTTTAACAATGAAGTTGCTATAAGCAATGTAGCTATCGCCATTCCGGAAACAGGGCTGTTCGATGAGCCGACCAAACCTACCATACGTGAAGAAACCGCTCCGAAAAAGAATCCCAACACGGCAATAATAATGGCAGAGGGCAAGCTGATAGGAATATTGGGTAAAAGCCAAGCCAGCAAAATCATTAATACTATGCCGATAATTATGACTCTGATATCAAGGTTTCTCTCCGTACGCGGAACACTTTTGCCCGAAGCATTCTTGGAATTTTTTAACCCCTTCACCGCTTCGGAAAATGTTTTGATTATAGTCGGGAACGATTTGCACAATGAAATCACCCCTGCCGTGGCTACTGCTCCGGCACCGATGTATCTGATGTAATTTGACCAAATTGCAGCTGCTCCGCCCGCTTCATATATCGCAGAGATGGTTTCGGTTCCCGGGAAAATCACAGTGTCAGCGCCAAAAGTTACAATAGCGGGTATCAATACAAACCAGGCCAAAATTCCGCCTCCGAACATCGACGCCGCTATCTTGGCTCCGCAAATATATCCTACCGCTACTATCGAAGGTGATATTTCACAAGCGATTTCTGATTTCAGCGCCTTTATTGGCAGTGAAATCGTACCCACAGCTATTTTTAATCCGCTGAGAATAAACTTAACCAGTGCCGCAAATCCCAAGTCGGAGGCCAAGCGGTCTTAGGAAGACAATTAGAGCTCCCAACTCCTTGGCTCACAGAACGACATGGCTACGATCCGACTTGATTTCTGATTTCAGCGCCTTTATTGGCAGTGAAATCGTACCCACAGCTATTTTTAATCCGCTGAGAATAAACTTAACCAGTGCCGCAAATCCC
>JAZUFW010000075.1:0-23907 GCA_045640905.1 Lachnospiraceae bacterium | reverse complement strand
AACCGGCAACGGATCCTTTTCGGCGCAACCCGCAAATAAACATTGCGCAAAACACAGAACCGAAAGAATCAGTGCCATGTGCCTTCTTTTCATATTATCATTTTATTTTCAGAGGATAAATGCTTCTTACCAAAAATGGCTCTTATCTGCCCAATTCTTGCTTTTGTGGTAATACGGCCATCACCTTCGGTATTACTTTGCTCACACCGTATTGGACACCCTACGTTGCGTAAGCATATATGCATTTTGCTTCAAATCTAATAGATACGGCCATCACCTTCGGTATTACTTTGCTCACACGTCCTCAACTGCACTTTTGACTAAGAAACTCGCATCTTCGAATGCGTTCGGCCGGTTCAATTGGCAATCCGTTGCCAACTGAACCTAAAAAATCCATCCGGGATTTTTTACCTACAGTTAGTCGAGTTTCTAAGTCAAAAGCACAATTTCGTCCTATCGATTCGCAAACCAACACCGAATTCTCCGGCCTCGTTTTTCCTTAAGCCGGCAATAACGTAAGTGGAGTAAGCATATGTGCAGTTTGCGTTCCTTGCGGAGTAAAATTGAGTTTTCTTAATGCTTCCAGAGTCCCCAGCAAATTTCGGCATGGATGCCGAAATAGGAGCAATGGTCCCCGAAGGGGACCCAGTTACACGGATGTCGGGTGCGACGTTCGCGTCCGTTACCGAAACCTTGAGGAAGCATTTAGAAAACACATTTTACGCAGATAGGAAGCAAACTGTATATATGCTTACGAAACGTATCTTTCAAAAACATAGTGTGAGCAAAGTAATACCGAAGGCGGAGGCCGAACTGGAGTCATACGAAGCAAACTGCATATATGCTTACGGAACGTAGGGCGTGGAACAATATGACAGATAAAAAAGCCAACAAGCAGAGTAAGAATTATTTGCGATAACCTTTTGCGTTTTTTGTTGCTAAAGTTTGGCGAATATCATATAATACCTCTTGGCATAAGAGGTGGAGTCTGTCATAGAACACACGGTGTTCTATTTATGCCGATGATATAGTTTAGTTTGCCACCTCTTCATGCTGAAAGGTGGTATTTTTTATGAAAAAAACGAAGATTATTTGCACGATAGGACCGGCCTGCACGGATGAGAATATACTTGAACAGATGATGAAGGCAGGCATGAATGTTGCGCGACTTAACTTTTCGCACGGTACATATGATGAGCACAAGGAAAGAATTGAACTGATTAAAAAAGTCAGAGAAAAACTTAATTTACCTATTGCCATTATGCTTGATACAAAGGGGCCTGAATACAGAACCGGTGTGTTTGAAAACGGTAAAGCGGAACTTAAAGAAGGAGATACATTTATCTTTACTACCGACAATGTGACGGGTAACGAAAGTAAAGTTTCGGTAAGCTACGCAAATCTCAACAAGGAGATGAAAGCGGGAGACACCATACTTGTTAATAACGGTCTTTTGATTTTTGAAGTCGAATCCGTAAAGGGAAATGATATCTATACTGTTGTTAAGTCCGGCGGGGTTATTTCAGATCACAAGAGCATGAGTTTCCCGGGCAAGGTACTTAAACAGGTTTACCTGAGCCAAAAGGATAAAGAAGATTTGTTATTCGGATTGTCACAGAATATCGACTATATTGCGTGCTCGTTCGTTTCCTGCAAGCAGGATTTGGAGGATGTCCGTTCATTTATCGATGCAAACGGAGGAAATGATGTTTCGCTTATTGCGAAGATTGAAAATGCTTCCGGGGTTGATAATATCGAAGAGATTTGCACTTTGTGCGACGGTATCATGATAGCCAGAGGAGATATGGGCGTTGAAGTTCCTTTTGAAGAATTGCCCGGCATTCAAAAGAAACTGATTGAAACCTGCAGAATGCTTGGAAAACGTGTTATTACAGCTACGGAAATGCTCGAGACCATGATTACAAATCCCAGACCTACCAGAGCAGAAATTTCGGATGTTGCAAACGCTGTATATGACGGGACCAGTGCTGTTATGCTATCGGGAGAAACGGCTGCCGGAAAATATCCCGTGCTTACTGTGGAGACCATGACACGAATTGTTGAGCAGACGGAAAGTGCCATCAACTATAAAAAGAGATTTTATAATAATGATTTCAAAATAAAGAACAGTATGGATGCCGTATCACATTCGGTATGCGCCATGTCGATGGATTTGGATGCCAAGGCCATAGTGGTAAGCTCAATTTCGGGAATGACTGCAAGAATGGTATCAAGATTCAGATCGCCGGTTGATATTTTGGCTATTTGCGTTGATGAAAAAATATGCAGAAAACTGGCATTATCATGGGGTGTATATCCTGTCATGAGTGAGATGTATCCCACGGTAGAGGTGCTGTTTTACAATGCAAAGCTGATTGCCAAGGAACGCTTTGGATTAAGCGAAGGCGATACGGTTATTATTACCGGCGGACTCGTAACGGGAAAAACCGGCGGAACAAATACAATTCGAATTGAAACAATATAGAAGCTATATATTCGGTCTTAATTTATGAAACAACTTAGAAATAAGAATTTCATATTGCTTTTGTTGGCGACATCGTTGATCATTTTGGCTGTTTTTTGCCAAAATGCAACGATTTATTCGCTGTCAAAAACAATAAACGCGGGTGATTTGTCCGCGTCTATTGTTGAGCTTTCTCCTGTAGCAGAGTTTACGGTCAGACCGGTTAAAACGGAAGAAACCGTAAAAGAGCAATTAAGCCGTGTTTCAACCAATAAGCTCAGAATAAAAAATCATTCCAAGATTTCTATTGACCTGTCCTGTGCATTGTCGTGCGGTGCAGGCGTAGCATATTATGAAAGTATATGTAATTCATTTATGCTGTTGCCGGTTTGCAACAGTATTCTGATAGCAGATTTCCTGCATGATTCTGACGGAAGAAAATAACAATCCTATTTGATTTTTTGAAGACGTACGCTTCGGCGTGCGATATTGTTGTGCAATTGAATAGGAGAATTAATGATGGGTAATGTATTAATTTATATTATTTTTGTTTTAGAAGCAATTCTGGGGGTGGGAAGTTCACTCTATATTGTTGTTTCTTTGTTTTGGGTACTTCTTAAAAAGATAGTGAGAAAGATTACAAAAGGAGTTCCTCTTTATGATTAGCGGAATGGATGTTTTTGTTGGAATAATGATCGCTGTTTTCGTAGTTGTGGGAATATGGATCATTAAAAGAGAGCATTAACGGCATGACGTAGATCCCCTGATGTTTTGAAATGATATGGCGTTCGTTTTTAACTCGGATTTTCCAAAAGGAATTTCTCTCCCAATAGCACCGAACTGCTATAGTTCAAGACATATATGCGTTATGCCGATTAATGATAATCCGTAGTAATACGGGTGGGGCCCCTGCAGTGCAGGGGCCCTTTAAGGTTCTTATGTGTTTTACTTGCGATTGTGTGGTAAAATAGTTTAGTTAATCTTTTTTGATTTTATGGCACAAAATATACGGAGTCGGTTATGTACGAGATAAAGAGTTTGTTGGAAAAAATAGATTATGAAGTAGTATGCGGCAGCATTAATAAATCCGTCAGCACTGTAGTTATTGATTCACGTAAGGCTACAGAAGATTGTATGTTCATATGCATCAGCGGATTCAAAGTTGACGGTCATGAATTTGCCAAAGATGTGGTATCAAAAGGAGCCTGTACGCTCATTGTAGAAAAAGATGTCGATATACAGAAGCTAAAAGAAATTAAAAATGACATTACTGTCATAAAGGTCAATGATTCACGTGTTGCCATGGCAAATATATCGGCGGCGTTTTACGGTTATCCGGCAGATCGATTAAAGGTAATCGGAATAACAGGAACAAAAGGGAAAACGACTACTTCATACATGGTGCGTTCCGCATTGATGAAGGCAGGTTATAAGGTCGGATTAATCGGAACTATTGAGATTATAATCAATGATGAGCATATTCCTGCCAAAAACACTACGCCGGAATCCTTCGAACTGCAGGGATTCTTTAAAAAGATGGCGGACGAAGGCATTGAAATAGTAGTTATGGAGGTGGCAAGCCAAGGGCTCAAACTCCACAGAACAGCCGGCTTTACCTTTGAACTCGGAGTCTTTACAAATCTGTCTCCCGATCATATAGGACCTAACGAACATGATTCGTTTGAAGATTATCTGGAATGTAAGAGCAGACTGTTCAGACAGTGCAGATATGCCCTTATTAATGCAGATGATAAATATGCATTGGATATTATAAAGAACCATACCTGCGAAGTTGTAGAGACATTCGGATTCAATAAAGACGCTGATTATTACGCAGAAAATACGGTTTTATGCAATGAACCGGGGGCTCTCGGAATCGAATTTGATTTGCGGGGCAAACTGGAATCGAAAATATATGTATCCACACCGGGTACATTCAGCGTATATAATGCGCTGACAGCTATTGCCATTTGCGACCATTTCGGAATATCCAAAGAAAACATTGTTAATGCGTTAAAGGATATTTCGGTGAAGGGACGTGTGGAAATAGTAAAAACACCGTATCCGATTACGCTGATTATTGATTATGCGCATAATGCATTGAGCTTAAAGAGCATATTGGGAACCTTACGTGAGTATGAACCGAAGAGATTGGTATGCCTTTTCGGCTGCGGAGGCAATCGCTCCAAGGAACGTAGGTATGAGATGGGTGAGGTGTCCGGCCAAATGGCTGATTTAACCATAATCACGAGTGATAATCCGCGTGATGAGGAACCGGCGGATATAATAAATGACATCAAAGTCGGTATTTCGAAAACAGACGGAAAATACGTAGAAATCATCGATAGAAGAGAGGCAATTAAGTACGCAATCGAAAAATCAAAACCCGGTGATGTGGTATTGCTGGCCGGAAAAGGACATGAAGATTACCAGGAAATAAAGGGCGTAAAGTACCCTATGGACGAAAGAGTCATTATCAAAGAGATTCTTTCATCGATTAACTAGTCTTTTAATACGGAAAGAAAAAAGATGCTTTTTGCAAATGTAATAATAGATATTTCACATGAAAAAATAGACAGAACATTTCAGTATATTATTCCGGATGAGATGTGTTCCAAAATTCGAGTCGGGGACTGTGTTTTGGTTCCGTTCGGACGAGGAGATAAAGAGACTGCTGCGTATGTTTTGGAAATAACCGACAGGAACGAATATCCGATTGAAAAGCTTAAGAGCGTATCGCGTATTTCGGAGAATCAGACCTCGTTGGAAAAAGATGCCATTGAACTGGCATGGTTTATTAAAGAAAACTATGGCTCGACCATGATTCGGGCTTTAAAATGTGTGCTTCCCGTAAAATCGACAATAAAGGTCAGAGAACGGAAGACGGTAGTCAGGAAAAAGACGAAAGAAGAAATTAATTCGATATTTGGTGAATGCCTCCGTAAAAAGCAGAATGCCAAAGCCCGAGTGCTAAAAGAACTGCTGGAAAATGAAAGCATTCCGTATGAGTTTTTGTCGGGGAAACTGAATGTCAGCGCAGCTACCTTAAATGCTCTTTCCCGTGACGGGGTAATTGAGATTAAAACAGAGGATGCTGATGCAAAGGCACCAAGCATTTTCGATAATCCCAAAGAGAAAAATCTATCGGATGAGCAACGAAAAATAATTGACGAGATAGTCAGTGATTTTAAAGCCGGAAAGAGCGTAAAAACAGGTGAGGGCAGATATCTGATACTCGGAATAACGGGTTCCGGAAAGACAGAAGTATATATAAACATTATTGAAGAAGTGGTTAAAAGCGGAAAGCAGTGCATAATGCTGATTCCGGAAATAGCTTTGACATATCAGACCTTGATGCGGTTTTACCAGCGCTTCGGTGAACGCGTTTCGGTAATCAATTCATCATTGTCTCCCGGAGAGCGGTATGAACGGTGCGAACGTGCCAGAAAAGGCGAAATTGATGTGATAATAGGACCGCGCTCCGCCTTATTTGTACCGTTTGCTAATCTCGGAGCAGTTATCATAGACGAAGAGCACGAAAGCAGTTATATTTCCGAACAGAGCCCGAAATATCATGCAACGGAAGTTGCGAATGAACTGTGCAGAATAAAGGGAGCCTGCTTGATTCTCGGATCGGCTACTCCGTCCGTTAACAGCTATTATCTGGCCAAGGAAGGCTATTACAAGCTGTATCGTCTGACCAAACGTCTGACGGGAGGCGAATTACCCGAAACGCATATTATAGATATGCGTGCGGAGCTGAGAAGCGGAAACAGGTCTGCTTTTTCAAAGGAATTAAAAAATAATATTGCCGACAGACTGAAAAAAAACGAACAGGTCATGCTGTTTTTGAACAGGCGCGGATATTTAGGATGTATTACGTGCAGAGAATGCGGCAATGTGATAAAATGCCCCCATTGTGATGTGTCGATGGTTAAACATCGAGGAGGCAAATTAGTCTGCCATTATTGCGGATACGCGACAAAAGATGTAAGCAACTGTCCGAAATGCGGATCACGGTATATATCGGGATTCAAAGTGGGAACCGAACAGATAGAGGAAGAACTTAAAAAACTTTTTCCTGCGGCCAGAGTTCTTCGAATGGATTCTGATACTACCAGAACAAAAGACAGTTACGAAAAGATATTGAGTGCCTTTAAGGATAAAGAGGCAGATATTCTCGTAGGAACGCAGATGATAGTGAAGGGACATGATTTTCCCGATGTAACGTTGGTCGGAATCGTGGTAGCGGATTTGTCGCTGTCCGAAAGCTCCTTTACATCAGGAGAAAGGACCTTTCAACTGTTGGCGCAGGCCGCCGGCAGAGCCGGGCGCGGAACAAAGAAAGGCTTATGCCTCATTCAGACTTATAACCCGGACCATTACAGTATACGAATGGCGGCAAAACAGGATTATGATTCATTTTACGAAGAAGAGGCCGCCTTTAGATCGATTTGTTCATATCCCCCGTTTGGAAATATGTTAAGGGTCCTGGTTCAATCAAAGGATGATAAACGAGCGTTGGGGTTGGCTACGGCACTTTCAAAGAAGGTTACCGGACGCATAGTAAAGATAGGCCCCGCACCTGACAGTATCAGCAAAATAAATGATTTTTACAGATACAATCTGTATTTAAAAGCAAAAAATAAAGAAGAACTTGACCGAACCAGAGAGTTAATGGAAGAATATCTGCTGAGTGCGCCGCTCGTTTCGGAATCGGTTACGTTTGATGTTAAGTAAAGGATGGACAAAAATGGCAATCAGAAAAATCAGAGAAATCGGAGACCCGGTTTTGGGAAAAGAGTGTAAAGAAGTAAAGGAAGTAAACAAGAGGACACTGGATTTAATCGAAGACCTTTTTGAGACCATGTATGAAGCTGACGGAGTTGGATTGGCTGCTCCTCAGGTCGGTATATTAAAGAGAATCTTTGTGGTTGATGTAACCGGTGAAGATCCGATGCTTTTTATCAATCCCGTAATACTTGAAACCGAAGGCGAACAGACCGGATACGAGGGATGTCTTTCGGTGCCCGGAAAAACGGGAACGGTAACGAGACCCAACCATGTTAAGGTTAAGGCATATGATGAAAACCTTGAAGAGTTTGTGCTTGAAGGTGATGAACTCCTGGCACGCGCCATTTTGCATGAGAATGATCATTTGGACGGACACCTTTATGTGGAAAAGGTTGAAGGCGACTTACTGGATAATTCGGAATTAATGGCAGAACAGGACGAGGAATAGAATGAAGATAGTATATATGGGAACTCCGGACTTTGCAGTGGAGCCACTTAAAAGATTAATTGAAATGGGTGAAGAGATAGTTTGCGTAGTAACCCAGCCGGACAAGGTAAAGGGGCGCGGAAAGGATTTAAGCCAAAGTCCCGTAAAAGAGTGCGCTTTGAAATACGGCATACCGGTTATGCAGCCTGTGAAAATCCGTGAAGAGCAGTGGGTGACGCTCCTTAGGGAGTATAATGCGGATTTGTTTGTGGTAGCTGCTTTCGGACAAATCTTATCAAAAGAAATATTGGAAATGCCCAAATGGGGCTGTATCAATATTCATGCTTCGCTTTTGCCCAAATACAGAGGCGCGGCACCCATACAGTGGTGCATTTTAAACGGTGAAACCGAAACAGGAGTAACCATTCAACAGATGGCCGAGGGTGTTGATACCGGAGATATTCTGCTTCAAAGTAAAATCAATATCGAGAAGACCGATACGGGAGAAAGCCTTTTTGATAAGCTGATGTATGTGGGTGCAGATTTGGTATGCGATGCGGTAAAAAAGATTGCGGACGGAACCATAAGTGCAGTTAAGCAGGATGAATCCGAGGCTACACATGTCGGAAAGATTACAAAGGAACTCGGTAAGATTAATTGGTGTGATGACGCGGCTAAAATCGAAAGATATGTCCGGGGCTTAAATTCGTGGCCTTCAGCATATACTTATTTGAATAATAAAACGTTTAAGATTTGGAAATCCGAGGTGGTTTCGGGAGAATGTGACGATTCATGCGGTACGGTTACGGAAGTATCCAAGGATTCATTTACGGTAAAAACGGGAAAAGAATTGCTCCGGGTTACCGAGGTTCAGCTCGAAGGCAAAAAACGTATGAGTGTTCATGATTTCCTGCTGGGATACACATTAAGCAAAGGAGAAATACTGGGATAATCCGGTTTGTGATATGGCAGTAAACGAAAGAGAAACAGTACTTGACAGTTTAATGGAAATTCTTGAAAAGGGACAGTATTCACATATGTTTGTGAAAACTGTCCTTGATAAGTATGATTATCTTTTGCCGGTTCAAAAAGCTTTCATAAAAAAGTGTATTGACGGTACGGTTGAAAAGAAGATAACGCTTGATTATGCAATCGATTTGTATGCAAAAACACCCGTGAACAAGCAAAAACCGTTGATACGTACATTGCTTAGAATGAGTACATATCAATTGCTGTATATGGATAAAGTGCCCGACAGTGCGGTGTGTAACGAAGCTGTAAAGTTGGCCGGAAAACGCGGCTTTCGAAATTTGTCGGGATTTGTTAACGGAGTACTTCGCTCAATAAGCAAAAACAAAGATTCTGTACTAAAAAGCATAGAAGAATCGGATGAAGAAATAAAATATTCGATTCCTAAATGGATTCTTTCAAAAATCGAAGAACAATTCGGCGTCAAAGCAAAGGAAGCATATATAGAATATGCCTCTGAGCCCAGCCTTATTACATTGAGAAAAAGATGCAAGGATGCTGCAGGAGCCGAACTTACGGAGACAGGTTTTCCGAATGCATATTATTTGAAAAGAGGTGTTTCTCCGGCAGAACTTCCCGGATTTTCGGAAGGAAATTATACGGTTGCGGATATCAGTTCTCAGACGGTTTGTGTTGAAGCGGGCATTAAAAACGGTGACAAAGTGTTGGATGTGTGCGCTGCACCCGGAGGGAAGACACTGCATGCGTATGATTTGGGCGGGGACGTTATATCCTGTGATATTTCGGATTCGAAAATTGCCCTGATTGAAGATAATCTGCGCAGATGTCATGCGGATTCCGTAAAGACACTTGTATGCGATGCCAGTGAATATAACAAAGAATTCGACAGTGCCATGGATGTGGTTATAGCTGATTTACCCTGCTCGGGGCTGGGGGTTATCAATAAAAAGCCGGATATACGATACCGTGTAACTCCCGAAGATATTAAGTCGCTTCAGAAACTGCAAAGAAAAATTCTTGAAAATGTGTCGCAATACGTAAAGCCGGGCGGAATACTTATGTACAGTACGTGCACGGTTACAAAGGAAGAGAACGAAGATCAGGTCGAATATATTTTGAATAATTTGCCCTTTGAACTCGTTATGAAGAAACAGTTTTTGCCGGGTATAGATAATACGGACGGATTTTTTGTATCAAAGTTTAAGAAGGTAAATAAGTGAAGGATATTAAATCATACAGCTTAACGGAACTGACGGAAGAGATAGCGTCATTGGGCGAACCCAAATTCAGGGCAAAGCAGATATACGATTGGATGCATGTAAAATGTGCCCGGTCTTTTGACGACATGACCAACGTTCCGAAGCAACTTATTTCGACGCTTAAGGAAAACTATTTTTTGACGTGCCTTAAGCCCGTAACAATTCAGCAATCCAAGTTGGACGGGACAAAGAAGTATCTTTTTGAACTTTCCGACAATAATTGTGTGGAATCCGTTTATATGCAGTATAAACACGGAAATTCCGTATGTATTTCAAGTCAGGTAGGATGTGCCATGGGGTGCAAATTCTGCGCCTCCACGCTTGACGGAAAAGAGAGAAATCTGACACCTTCGGAGATGCTTGACCAGATTTACGCAATCACCAAGGATACCGATACGAGAATATCGAATGTGGTAGTAATGGGGACGGGAGAGCCCCTCGATAATTACGATAACTTACTAAAATTTATTGAACTTCTAACAGATGAAAACGGATTAAATATTTCACAGAGAAATATCACTGTTTCAACATGCGGATTGCTTCCGAAGATGCGAGAACTTGCCGATGAACATCTTCAGATTACGCTGGCTTTGTCTTTGCATGCATCAACGGATGAAAAAAGACGAAGCATAATGCCTATCGCCAATAAATATTCCATCAAGGAACTGATGGACGTGTGCAACTACTATTTTGAAGAAACCAAGAGAAGAATAAGCTTTGAATACGCGCTGGTTTCGGGAGTAAATGATTCTTCGGAAGATGCCGAGAATTTGGTGCGCCTGACACGAAACATGAACTGCCATTTTAATCTGATTCCGGTCAACCCGATTAAAGAGCGTGACTATAAAAGAAGTACCAAGGAGGCGGTTTTGGCCTTCAAAAATAAACTTGAAAAAAATGGGATAAATGTTACTATAAGAAGAGAATTAGGCTCGGATATTGACGGCGCTTGCGGGCAGCTTCGAAGGAAGCATACTACCCAAGGCGCTATTTGAATGCCTATCATTTGGAGGTATTACTTTGCAATCTTTTTCTGCAACCGATATCGGTAGAAAGAGAAAACTGAATCAGGACTATGTTTTTTCTACAGACGAAGCTGTAGGAAAACTTGATAATCTCTATATAGTAGCCGATGGAATGGGGGGCCATAACGCCGGAGACTATGCATCCAAGTTCACGGTTGAGACCGTGGTACGGGAGATAAAGGGAGCGATTGACGATAAGCCGTTTCGTATTATGGGTAAAGCTATCAGGGTAGCCAATGAACTGGTTCGAATGAAAGCCAAAGAAGACATCAGTTTGTACGGAATGGGCACGACCATAGTAATGGCTACGATTTCCGATCACCAGTTGCTGGTGGCAAATGTCGGTGACAGCAGACTGTATGTAGTGGGAGACGGAATACGTCAGATAACGCGAGACCACTCTTTGGTTGAGGAAATGGTCAGAATGGGAGGAATGGCGCCGGAGACTGCCAGAAACCATCCGGACAAGAATATTATCACCAGAGCCGTGGGAGCCAGAGATTCCATAGAGGTAGATTTCTTTACCGAGGAATTGAAGAGCGGGGATCTGGTACTGATGTGTTCGGACGGATTAACCAATATGGTTTCGGATGAAGATATTCAGAAAATAGTAGAATCGAAAGCCTCTGTTGAGAGCAAGGTGAAAAAACTGATTGCCCTTGCCAATGAAAACGGAGGAAAGGACAATATAGCAGTTATTATTGCAGATGATTTTGCATAAAAGATTTAGGTGAATTTATGATTAAGATAGGAATGTTGATAGGTGAACGATACGAAATACTTGAAAAAATCGGCACCGGTGGCATGTCTGACGTTTACAAAGCAAAGGACCATAAACTTAACAGATTCGTAGCGGTAAAGGTGTTGAAACAGGAGTTTTCCGAAAACGCCAATTTTGTGTCGAAATTCAGAGTAGAGGCACAGGCGGCAGCGGGACTTATGCATCCGAATATCGTTAACGTTTATGATGTAGGCCAGGAAGAGGGCATATACTTTATCGTGATGGAACTGGTTGAGGGAATCACGCTTAAAAAGTATATCGAAAAGAAGGCCAGATTGTCCGTTAAAGAGGCCATAAGTATTGCCATACAGGTATGTATGGGTATTGAATCGGCACATAACAATCATATTATTCACAGGGACATTAAGCCTCAGAATATTATTATTTCAAAGGAAGGCAAAGTTAAGGTAACGGATTTCGGAATTGCAAAGGCGGCTACCAGCAACACCATCACTTCAAATGTAATGGGTTCGGTGCATTATACGTCACCCGAACAGGCTCGCGGCGGATATTCCGACGAAAAATCCGATATTTATTCGCTGGGAATTACTCTTTTTGAAATGCTTACGGGACGAGTTCCTTTTAACGGAGAAACGACCGTAGCGATAGCAATCAAGCATATTCAGGAGCCTATTCCTTCGCCCAGAGATTTCGTCAGTGAGATACCTCTGTGCGCCGAACAGATAGTATATAAATGTTGTCAGAAATCACCTGACCGCAGATATCAGTGCATGGCTGATCTGATTAAGGATTTGAAGCATGCTCTTATGAATCCGGATGATGATTTTGTTAAGCTCGATACAATGGATGAAGCAGCTGCCACAAAGACGGTCGATGACAATGATTTGATGGTTATCAAGCAGAAAACACGCCAGAATCAAAGCCTCGATCAGGGGGTTGTTGTTTTGCGTTCCGAAAAAGAACCAAAGAATAAATCGCAAGCACCCAAGACTGCGGTAAATAAGAAAAAGAAGGCTGTCGTTAAGAATAAAAAAGATAACTACACGAATGATAATCAGTATGATGAATACGATTATTACGATGAAAACTACGATGAAGCCTATGACGGCAGTTACGATGAACAGTATGATGCGAATTATGACGAAAATTATGATGAGAATTATGATAATCGTTATGATGACGGATACTATGATGATTATTACGATGACTATGATGACGGCAAGGATCCCAAAATGGAAAAGATTACTACCATTTTGGCCATTGCTGCAGCAATATTGGTCGGCTTGATTGTTTTGTTCTTTGTAGCAAGAACTTTGGGATTGTTTGAAAAGAATGAAACGGAAGATACGGATACGAATGCTTCGGCTTCGATGGTAAAGATGATAGAAGTCGTTGGAGCAAATGCCGATGAAGTTAAGAAAGCTTTGATCGAAGTAGGGCTGACTCCGGAAATAGAGTATGAAGAAAGCTCGGAATATGCTGAAGGAACGGTTATGGCCTGCTCGGTTGACCCGGGTGAAATTGTTCCCGAAGGAACGAACGTTATTTTGACGGTCAGCGCAGGCGAAACGGGAGTGGAGGTTCCCGATGTAGTCGGAATGACGGAAGCAGAGGCTGTATCAACCCTTGTAAATAAGGGATTTTCGATAAGCAAGACGGAAGACTTTGATGATTATATTCAGGCCGGAAATATCTTCAAGCAATCACCTGACGGAAATGCCAAGGCACCGGCAGGTACGTCCGTAACAATATATATCAGTAAAGGCCCCGAAACCACAAAAGTAATGGTTCCCGACCTTACAAAATTGGATGAAGAGACTGCGATTATCGTATTGACGGAAAACGGTCTTGAAGCCGGAAATGTAACGGAAGTTAATAATGAAGATCCGGAACTTGAAGGATTGGTATGTAATCAATCTGTACCTTCCGGTACATATGTTGATGCCGGAACCAAAATTGATTTGTCGGTATCGATAGGTCCTATAATGTCTACATACAAGTTTACCGATTCGATAACGGCTCCGACGATGACTGAGGACCCGAATTACAGGTCGGGAACTTTGGTTTCCGTATCGCTTTTTGCTGATGACGGAACATTGCTTTTAAGCACACAGACATCCTCATTCCCGATGCCCGAACAGAACATTACGGGAATCAAATCAGCCAACGGAGTATTACTGTTCCAGTATGTTAATGTCGGAGAATCACTGAGCGTGACAAATGACGACGGCACGGTTACTACTGTAGAAGGCAGCACTGAAAGTAAAGAAATCACACGTCCCGTTACGTTTGTGGCAGAATAAATAATATGGTAGGAAAAATCGTTAAAGGTATCGCCGGTTTTTATTATGTACATACGTCCCTTGGTCTTATCGAATGTAAGGCTAAGGGCGTTTTTCGTGCATTAAACATTAAACCGTTGGTCGGAGATAATGTCGAACTTACGATTCTGTCAGAGGAAGAACGACTCGGCAATATTACGGGTATTTTGCCGCGCAAAAATCAATTGATTCGTCCGTCGAGCGCCAACGTGGATCAGGCGCTTATTATTTTTGCAATTACTAAACCTGAACCGAATTACAATCTGCTCGATAGATTCCTAATAACCATGCAGCAACAGAATATTCCTACCGTAATCTGCTTTAACAAAAAAGATATTGCGGATGAAAAGGATATTGAGGAACTCAGGAATTCCTACGAAGGGTGCGGTTGCAGATGTTTATTCGTAAGCGGACGATTTGATGAAGGAATAGATGAAATAATGCGGGAATTGAAGGGGAAAACCACAGTTGTCGCAGGACCTTCCGGAGTCGGGAAATCTACGATAGTGAATGCAATCTATCCTGATGCCAATATGGCAACGAATGAGATTTCAAAGAAAATCGAAAGAGGTAAACATACAACTCGTCATGCCGAAATATTTGCGGTAAATGAGGACACGTTTATTATTGATACCCCGGGATTTACGTCACTTTATCTGACTGATATTCCCAAGGAAGAACTCTGGAAGCATTATCCTGAATTTACCGAGTATGAATCGGAATGTTATTTCGGCGGGTGCTCACATATAAGCGAACCTGTATGCGGAATTAAGAATGCCGTTTCCGAAGGCCGTATCAGTAAAATAAGGTATGATAATTATTGCGTTTTATATAATGAACTGAAAGGGAGTAAGAAGTATTGAGCTCGAAGAACTGTTTTTTGAAAAATGAATATGTAAAAATGTGCCTCGGCGGATTGCTTGCGGGAATCTTGTTTGCTCTACTTTCACTGTGGGGCAATCCCAAGAATATGGGGTTTTGCATAGCGTGCTTTATAAGAGATACCGCAGGTGCTTTACATTTGCATGAGGCAGGTAAACTTGCATATGTTCGTCCGGAAATCGTTGGACTTATTTTGGGAAGCTTTGCAATATCGACGATTGCCAGAGAGCATAAAGCCGTAGCGGGCAGCAACACGGTAATCAGATTTGTCCTCGGCATGCTGGTCATGACGGGTTGCTTAATGTTCATGGGATGTCCGCTTCGAATGATTCTGCGCCTGGCAGGCGGAGACTTAAATGCCCTGATGGGGCTTGTGGGATTTATTCCGGGTATTCTTACAGGAGTTGTATTTTTGAACAAAGGATTTTCCCTCGGACGTAACAAAAAGATTAACAAAGCCTGGGGGTATTTGACACCGGGTATATTTGCGGTGATATTTGTTCTGTTTTTGACAGTGCCGTCACTTTTTAATCAAAGTACCGAAGGCCCGGGAAGCATGCATGCGCCGATTTTTGTGAGCTTGATTGCCGGAATCGTTTTGGGAATTATGTTTCAAAGAATGAGATTGTGCCTGGCAGGCGGAATACGTGATATAGCGTTGTTTAAAGACTATAAATTAATTCTTGGATTTATCGGAGTATTTGCGGGAACGTTACTTACCAATATAATTCTCACCATGGTGACAGATGTTCCCTATGTAATGGTTTCGTTTGAAGGACAGTCTCTGGCTCACACGAACTATTTGTGGAATGCGCTGGGAATGTATCTGGTAGGATTCGGCTCTATCCTTTTGGGAGGATGTCCGCTTCGACAGATTATTTTGTCGGGTGAAGGAAATTGTGACAGCGCTGTCACAATTTTGGGATATATTGCGGGTGCGGCTCTGTGTCATATCTTTAACCTCGCATCGGGAGGAGACGGCCCGACTATCCAAGGACGGATTGCGGTGACGGTCGGCATCATTATCGTTTTGGCTATTGCTGTTATTTATACGAAAAGAGGCAGAAAATAAATGGAGAAGTTGGATCTTAGAGGGCTTTCGTGTCCGGAACCCGTACTTGAAGTTATGAAAGCGGTAAAAAGCGGAAGCGATGTATACGAAGTGACGGTTGATAATTTCGCAGCCAAGGAAAATATAACGCGTTTTGCAAAGAACAAGGGGTTTTCCGTTAAATTGGAGCAAAACGATGATGAATACATTTTATTGATTGAGAAATGAAACATTACACGGTAACTTTTTATTCACATTATGATGCATTAAATCTCGGCAGAAAGCTAAAGGGGAGAAAAGTGGAATCGTCGCTTATGCCGGTTCCGAGGATACTTTCAAGCAGCTGCGGAACGTGTCTTACGTTTACGGCAGAGGATGAATTCGTCTTTGACGAAGAACTGTTCGGACGGGAGAATATCGAGTGCGTTTATGAAACATCGGGTTCATCATATGAACTGATTTTGGATTACAGATAATATGAACAGACTTTATTTTGACAATGCATGCACTTCATTTCCGAAATGCCCCGGCATGGCGGAGAAGATGGCACAGTATATAAATGAAAACGGAAGCAACATTAACCGCGGAAACTACGAAATGGCGTATAAAACGGAAAATGTTGTTTTTGATTTGAGAGAAAATCTTTCATCGTTTTTTAATGCCGAATCGCCCAGAAACTGCATTTTGACATCGGGAGCGACGATGAGTGCGAACATGATATTGTTCGGAATGCTTAAAAAAGGCGATCATGTAATCATTTCTTCGATGGAACATAACTGCATAATGCGCCCAGTGGAAGCCTTAAAGAAATCGGGAGTTACTGTGGATGCATATAACACCGAGGATGACATCGAAGGGTTGATTAACGCAAAGACAAAAGCAGTTATTTCGATTCACGGTTCCAATGTGGACGGACGCATTTTTGATGCGGAAAAGATTGGCAGAATATGTAAAGAACACGGACTTTTGTTTGTCCTTGATACGGCGCAGACAGCAGGGCATATCGAAATCGACATGCGGAAATGGTCTGTCGATGCACTGATATTTGCGGGCCACAAGGGACTTATGGGACCGCAGGGAATCGGAGGATTCATTCTTTCCGAGCAGATGGCTAAAATGTTGAATCCGATAATAATGGGCGGGACAGGCTCCTTTTCGGATTTGTATGATATGCCGAATGTTTTGCCGGACAGATTCGAAGCGGGAACTTTGAATATTCCGGGAATCGTCGGATTGGAACATTCGCTTAGATATATTACCGAACTAAGAATTGAAAATATCCGCAAAAAAGAAGAGGCTCTTGTCAATCTTTTTATTTCGCAGATAGAGGCGTTAAGTGATGAAGGACTTTTGGAGATAATCGGTAGCGACATTCCCATCGACAAAAGAACGCCGATAGTATCGATAAACATGAAAAAGGAAGACAATGCCAGGATAGCCTTTGAACTTGCGGATAAATATAACGTTGATACCAGAGTGGGACTTCACTGTGCACCGATGGCGCACAGAAGCTTAAATACATTTCCGAACGGAACTATCAGATTCTCTTTCGGGTTCTTTAATACCGAAAAAGAAATACTGCTCGGAGCGCGCTTCCTTAGTGCAGTGTGTGGGCGGTTATGATATAATATTTTGAGGAAAAACTGCATAAAAATACGAGGAGTTTGTTTATGCCTATCAAAAAAGTTCAGACTACCTGTGCTTATTGCGGTGCCGGGTGCCAGATTGTTTTTACCGTCGATACGGACGCGAACAAGGTGCTAAAAGCAGAACCCGGATTCGGCAGAACGAATGAAGGAACATTGTGTCTTAAAGGCAGATACGGTTGGGATTATTTAAATGATCCGAAGATTCTGACCAAGAGACTCACACGCCCCATGATTAGGAAAAACGGAAGGTCATCTCCGCTTGAAGAAGTATCGTGGGATGAGGCAATTACCTTTGTTGCCCGCAATTTAAGCAAAATCAAAGAAAAGTACGGCCCTGATTCGCTAATGCTCACGGGTTGTGCCAGATCATCAAACGAAAATAACTACATAATGCAGAAATTTGCCCGCGCATGTATCGGTACCAACAATATCGATCATTGCGCCCGTATATGACATGCTCCATCGGTAGCGGGTCTACTGTACTCTTTGGGTTCCGGAGCTATGACTATGGGCGTCGATGAAATAGAAGACGCGGAACTGATTTTGAATTTCGGATATAACGGAGCAGATGCACATCCTATAGTTCAACGTAGGATTATTAAGGCTAAGCAAAAAGGAGCCAAAATCATTTGCGTCGATCCGAGAAGAATAGAAACGGCAAGAATTGCTGACATACACCTTCAGTTAAAGGGTGGAACCAATCTTGCTTTGGTTAATGCGCTTGCAAATGTAATATATACGGAAAAGTTGTATGACGAAGAATTCATTTTGAGCCATACAAATGATTTCCAATCAATAATTCCAATTATTTCGAAGTATACTCCGGAATATGCCCAGGAAATCACTCATGTGGATGCCGATTTAATCAGACAGGCTGCCAGAATGTATGCCAAGGCAGGAAACGCCATGATTCTTTACGGAATGGGTGTGTGCCATTTCGGTCAGGCTGTTGATGTCGTAAAGGGATTGGCCAACCTGGCGTTAATGACGGGCAATTTCGGTAAATGGGCATCAGGGATCGGACCGGTCAGAGGTCAGAATAACGTACAGGGAGCATGCGATATGGGCGTGCTACCCAATTCGTATCCGGGATACCAGAATGTTGAGTTTGCCAAACTCCATAATAATCTCGAAAAACTATGGGAATGTGAATTGTCCGAAAAACCCGGAATACCGCTTAGCCGTGTCGCCGAAAAGGTATTGGAAGAACCGGATATAAATAAACGGCTTCATGCCTATTATATTTTCGGTGAAGACCCCGCACAGTCGGATCCGGATTTGGCCGAAATCCGCGAAACATTGGATAAATTGGATTTTGTGGTAGTGCAGGACATTTTCATGAATAAAACATGTCAATATGCCGATGCTATTTTGCCGGGAACTGCCTGGGGCGAATACGAAGGCGTATATTCATCGTGCGACAGAGGTTTCCAGAGAGTTCGAAAACTCATTGAACCGCCGGAAGGAGTTCGTGAAGATTGGCAGATTATTTGTGATATTTCGTCGGCGATGGGTTATCCGATGCGATATAAAGATTCGGAGGATATTTGGGAAGAACTTTTGACCGTTGCACCTAATTTCGCCGGAGCCACATATGAAAAGATGGATGAACTGGGCTCAATACAGTGGCCGGTTCGAAAGAGAAATATGCATGATGCCGGAACTCATTTCCTGCATAAAGGCGGTGTGTTTGCTTCAGCCGACGGTAAGGGACGCTTCTATGCAACCGAATGGAGACCGCCTGCCGAACTTGAAAACGAGGAATACCCGTTATCGTTTACTACCGTCAGAGAGGTAGGACATTATTCCGTTAGAACGATGACAGGTAACTGCAGAATGCTTTCTTCGCTCGAAGACGAACCCGGATGGATTCAGATGAATCCGGATGATTGTGAGGAACTGGGAATCAAGGAAGGAGAACTGGTCAAAGTAGTAAACAAGCGAGGCTTTTGCATGACCAGATGCCTGCCTACGCCGAGAGTACAAAAGGGCGCAACTTATATGACCTATCAATGGTGGATAGGAGCGTGCAACGAATTGACCACGGGCAAAAACTTAGATCCTGTCAGTTCGACTCCGGAGTATAAATATACCAATTGTCGCGTCGAGAAGATGCCCGATCAGGAATGGGCCGAAGAATTTTTGCGAAGCGAATATAAAAAGCTGCGTGAGACCATGGGTATAAAGTGTGTGGGTACGCAGAATATTATGGGAGTAAAGCCTCCCGAGACTACATGCAGGAAGGGGTGTGACGTATATGAATAAATGTGTACGAGGCAATCCGAATCTGTGCATGGGGTGCAGAACCTGTTTAATAGCGTGTGTGGAAGCTCACTGCGACAGACCGGTATTTGAACTTAAGCCCGAGGATATATGTTTCAATCCCAAACTTCACATGATTAAGTCATATGATGTGACGGTGCCTTTTCAGTGCCGACATTGTGAGACGCCGGAATGTATGAAGGTATGCAAAAAGGGCGCAATATATCATGATGAAGACAGAATACTGATTGATTTTGATAAGTGTGACGGATGTGGGGAGTGTAAGGATGCGTGCCCTTTCGGAGCGATTGACATGACATATCATTACGGAGTCACGGATGAGGACGGGAACGGAAAACTTTTGCCGAACAAATGTGATTTGTGCAAGAACGTTCCGGGTGGCCCTCAGTGCGTAAATGTATGTCCCACTCAGGCCCTCAGTGTAGTTGAAAATTCCGATATTGAACAAAAGGTGATGGACAAACGTTTGGGGAAATTGCTTAAAGAAAGCAATGACCGATAATTTTGGAGGAATGTATGAGCAGTACTTTAGGAAAATATGTTGCATGCGATATCAGCAAATGCTCGGGATGCAAATCCTGTGAAGTGGCGTGCTTTGCGGAACATAATAAATCAAATAACGGTGTGGGTAATACGGTTGGTACGGTAGAGGTCCCCGTAAGTCCCAGATTGTATGTTACTCATTTGACACCGACTATATGCGGACCCATTCAGTGCAAACATTGCGAGGATGCCCCGTGCGTCAATATTTGTTCCAAAGGTGCGATTTCAAAAGTTGACGGAGTAACCGTTATCGATACAAATAAATGCATAGGCTGCAAGGACTGCATGCTGGCATGTCCTTTCGGAGCCATTACGTTATCCGATACTTTTGAGAATAAAAAACCTGTGATGCAGTCGGATAATAAGTCGGTTAAAAAGACGGCAATCAAATGCGACTTATGTGCCCAAAACCCCGACGGACCGTCATGCGTAAGAGCCTGTCCCAATAAGGCACTTTCTTTGATAGACCCTAAAGAGAATAAGAACGAAAAGAACGTTAGGGCCCTTGAAAACATGTATAATTCGTATAAAGAGCAGGAGGACAGATAAGTGGAATATATAAAGATTGACGCTAATATTTGTACGGGATGTCAGGAATGTTCCAAGGTTTGTCCTGCCAATGCCATAAGCGGAGAGCCAGGAATGCCTCAGACCATTGATGAAACAAAGTGCATTCACTGCGGACAGTGTGTTCAAAAGTGTAAAGCCTACATTTCACCTGATGTTGACGGCCTTAAGAAATATTATGATACGAGAAATGAGCGAAAACTTCCCGAAAGCGTGAAGGAACCTTTGTTTGCGGCTTATAATGTCAGCCATATTGAAGAGGTTATTAAGAATTTGAATAATCCTTCAAAGTGCTGCGTGGCTTTTTGTGCTCCGGCAGTAAGGGTAGCCATTGCCGAAGAATTCGGAATTCCGGCAGGCCGAGTAGATGCCGGAAAACTCTCGTCGGCACTTAAGGAAATCGGATTTGACCATGTATATGATGTCAATTTTGCCGCTGATGTCACCATCATGGAAGAAGGAACCGAGTTAATAAACAGAGTTACCAAAAACACCGGAGTCCTTCCGATGTTTACATCCTGCTGTCCGGGATGGGTTACATATATGGAGAACAATTTCCCCGACATGAAAGATCATTTGTCGAGCTGCAAATCACCTCAGCAGATGCAGGGTGCAATAGAAAAGTCCTACGGAGCAAAATTGATTCACATGGATCCGGCATGTATGTATACCGTTTCCATCATGCCGTGTACGGCTAAACAGTTTGAATCCTCGCGTAATGAAATGTGGGATTCCGGCTATCGTGATGTGGACGTTGTATTAACTACGAGAGAGTTGGCGTATCTGATTAAAGAGCGCGGAATAGATTATCTGAATCTGCCTGACGGCGAATTCGAACAGAGCCTGGGATGTTATACGGGTGCAGGAGCCATTTTCGGCGTTACCGGCGGTGTTATGGAAGCGGCCATACGAACAGGCTATGAAGTTATTACCGGTAAGGAACTCAACAATTTGGATATTACAGAGGTTAGAGGAGAGGAAGGATTCCGTACAGCGGAAATTAAAGTAACGGATGAACTGACTTTGAAGGTAGGAATCGTTACCGGATTGACCAATATCGAAGAGATAGTAAATAAAATCAGAAACAAGGAATTGGATTTGCATTTTATCGAAGTAATGGCGTGTCCTCAGGGATGTATTTCGGGAGGCGGACAGCCCAAAATACTGTGCGATTATGACAAAGATGCGACCTTTAAACAAAGACGCAAAGCCATATACGAACATGACAGTTCTCTGCCGATAAGAAAGAGCCATGAAAATCCCTCGGTTAAGGTATTGTATGATGAATTCCTTAAAGAACCCAATTCGGAGGAAGCCCATCATCTGCTTCATACTACATATTGCAATACTCAAAGATAATGAAAGAAGAAATGTTAAGAAATATTCCGAAGCTCAGTGAACTTTTGGAAGAAACACAAAAAATGATACTGAATAGCAAAGAGAAAGGTAACCTTACGGTTGACCTTTCTCTTTTGACGCTTACCGCAAGAGAAAAAACGGATATGGTTCGGAGAATGCTGCTTGACGGGAAATCGTTCGTTGATGAAAATGATGAAGGTCTTTCCGAAAAAGATGCATTAAAGAAATATCTGTGCAAACTCATAGTATCCGAATATGAAATGCGTCATACGATGCAGTTTAAGAATGTGATAAATGCAACGGGCATTACGCTTCACACCAATTTGGGAAGAGCACCGTTAAGCAAGGATGCTGCTTTGTGTGCATATTATGCGGCCACACATTATTCAAATTTGGAATATGACATAGAATCAGGCAAACGCAGCGAAAGATATCAGAATGTCGAGGAACTTTTGAAACGTCTGTGCAAGGCGGAAGGAGCATTGGTGGTTAATAACAATGCGGCAGCGGTAATGCTGATACTTCATGCGCTGGGATACCGCAAAAATATGGTTATTTCAAGAGGAGAACTGGTAGAGATAGGTGGGTCTTTCAGAATTCCCGCCGTAATGGAAATCAGCGGTGTTGTATTAAAGGAAACGGGATGTACCAACAAGACATACTTAAGTGACTATGAAGGTGCAATCGATAATGAAACGGCCGGAATATTAAAAGTCCATGACAGCAATTTTTCCATGAGTGGTTTTGTTCATGAAACAACATGCCGTGAGTTAATGACGTTGAGTGAAAAATATGACATTCCTGTCATTTATGATATGGGTTCCGCAGGATTTGATGAACTGGAATTGACTACCGACGTTGCGTGTTTCTCAGGGGATAAGCTGTTAGGCGGACCTCAGTGCGGAATAGTAGTCGGAAAGAAAAAATATATTGATTTAATAAAGAAAGATAATCTGCTTCGAGCTTTAAGAGTTGACAAGATGACTTTGGCATCACTTGAAGAGACTTTGTGGGAATACGAAGAAAATAAGGGAATAAATCTTCCGGTCAACGTTTTTTTGCAAAGAGAAGTACAGATAATGGAAAAGATGGCAGATTATATTATTTTGTCATCCGGAAACAAGGAAGGAACGGTATTATCAAAAACCTTCAGCGACTCTTTTGTCGGAGGCGGCTCAAAGCCCGGAGAGACACTTACGGATGTATGTATAACAGTAGCGGATACCGGTCGAACAAGCGAAGAACTGGCACGCTATTTCAGGTCATATGAAATTCCGATTATAGGCAGAATACATGAAGATTGCTTTATGCTTGATTTAAGATGTGTATACGAAGACGAAATGCAGGTAATAATAAAAGCGATTAACGATTTGCAAACATGATGAATGTGATAATAGGAACCGCAGGTCATGTCGATCATGGCAAAACAGCGCTTATAAAAGCATTGACCGATATAGATGCCGACAGACTTCCGGAAGAGAAAAAAAGAGGAATCACCATTGATTTGGGATTCGCGTATATTGATTTGCCGAATGCCGGATTAACGGGAAT
>JAZUFW010000074.1:0-10428 GCA_045640905.1 Lachnospiraceae bacterium | reverse complement strand
ACTATTACAATTAATTTATAGATTTATTTAATAAAAAAATAGACCATTAATAATGGTTTTTATATTAGAGGAGGAAATTTGTTTAATGTGTAAATTTGTTAAGAATGTTTTGATATTGTGCCTTTCTTGTATTCTTGTTTTTGTTATATCTGTTAGTTCTTATGCTGCAACGTATAATTATTCTGATATACGTTTTGGGATTGAGATTCAAGATCATGACGTTGTTACAACGAGTGCTACGTTTACTGAATTTACAGTATCTTTTTATAACAGTAACGATGAATTAGTTGCGAAAATAGTAGATTCTAATAATAATCAGATCAATATCGATTTTTCTAATGCATTACCAAAAACAGGACGTGAAACTGAATGGGGTGAACTTTTAAGTGCTGGCACACGGTGGGTAATAAGTGGATTTAATGATAGTGCAGATTATCCCTATTTATATTTACTCCCGGGAAATCCGGACCCCGGTCCTTGTGGTGGTGCATCTTCTGCCCATACTCATAACTTCCAGTGGCAGACGATAACGGAACCTACAATGTATTCCGATGGACTTGAAGGTGAGGTTTGCTCGTGTGGTGCAACCAGAAATACACAGCCGATTTCAGCATTTGGATATACGATTAATGATTACGCAACCAAGATGGTTAATGCTTCAAAGTCAGGACAGGTAATAATACTTGAACTTGGTGAGTGGAATTCATTCCCGAAGGCATTCATGGAGAAGGTTGCAGCCAAATCTGCACAGAACGTAACTTTCGTATTCCATTATAAGTGGAATCATGTAAAGCAGGAGATTACCATTCCTGCCGGAACATTGGTAGATACTTCGTTAGATTGGTACGGCCCTGCAAAGATGCAGGAACTCTACGGAGCTAATTAAGTTTTTGGGGAACATATAAGTTGATGATATTCAAAAGCGCTTGAAGACATTTTCAAGCGCTTTTTTGATAAGTTTAGCGAAATATATAAATCTATAAGCAACATTTTAGTGCTTATTTATAGCCTGTTCTTTGATTTGTTCTTTCCAGCACTTATGGCACATAGCTTTGTAGGAATCGTTGCCGCCCAGGAATACTTGTGAGCCTTCGGTCAGAATGTTTCCTTCGGAATCGAATCTTGCATTTACCAATGCCTTTCGACCGCAGGCGCAGAGCGTCTTGATTTCGGTTAGTGAATCAGCCAATTCCATTAATCTCATTGAGCCGGGAAAGAACTTAGTTCTAAAATCTGTTTTAAGACCAAAGCAGATGACGGGAAGATTTTCTTCATCAACCAAAGTTCTCAGCTCATCTATCTGTTCGGGAGTAAAGAACTGTGATTCATCCGCGATTATTACATCAAATTGTCCGTTTTTGTGTAATTCTTCGATAATGCTTTGCTCGGGAGTTATTACGTAGGCCTTTTGCTCAAGACCGATACGGCTTTTGATGATTTCGGCTCCGTCACGGTCGTCTATACTGGGCTTTATTAAAAAGACCTTCATGCCGAGTTCTTCGTAATTGAATTGTGTTATCAATGCCTGAGCGGATTTAGATGAACCCATGGCACCGTATTTAAAATATAATTTAGCCATATTCAGCTCCAAATGATTTCAAATATTATTCGGGAATAACGAAATTTTCTCTGTTATTGTATTCGTCCAAAAATGCTTTTATTTTTTCGGTAGGAGTGTAGACATTCGACATTGAAACATCATGGTTCATGAAATCAATAATCGAAGCTAAGAATTTCGACATGTCTGCCTCAACGTAGTACGGTCTCTTTAGTAATTCGGGAATCTGATATGTGAGGTTTGTTGTCACAATTTTATCGAAATATCCTTTTTCGAAAGCTTCGTCAAACTTACTCATTCCTTCGGTAAACAATCCGAAAGTGCAACAGATATAT
The DNA here is from genome assembly GCA_045640905.1 of Lachnospiraceae bacterium. Taxonomy (GTDB): domain Bacteria; phylum Bacillota; class Clostridia; order Lachnospirales; family Lachnospiraceae; genus JAILLW01. The sequence continues at coordinate 8,535 of JAZUFW010000074.1, read as the reverse complement.
ACTTTACGGGCATTCATCTGCTTGAGCTGTTTGGCTGTATCAATCATACTTTGACCCGAAGAAATCATGTCATCAATTATGATAATATCCTTGCCGTCTACATTTTCACCAAGAAACTCATGCGCAACAATAGGATTTTTGCCGTTGACTATTTTTGAATAATCACGACGTTTATAAAACATTCCTGTATTCACTCCCAAAACATTGGCAAAGTATACGGCTCTGTCCAAAGCTCCTTCATCGGGAGAGATTACCAGCATATGTTCTTTATCAATTAACATGTCATGTTCTGTCTTGATTAACGCACGAATAAACTGATAGGGCGGTGTGAAGTTATCAAAGCCCATTAACGGTTCTGCATTTTGAACTTTGGGGTCATGCGCATCTACCGTTATCAGATTCGATACGCCCATTTTTGAAAGCTCTTCGATAGCAAAAGCGCAGTCCAAAGATTCACGACCGTTTCTTTTATGCTGTCTGCTTTCATACAAAAAAGGCATAATAACATTTATTCTGTGAGCTTTACCGTCAATTGCGGAGATGATTCGCTTTAAATCCTGAAAATGATCGTCGGGAGATTTGTAATTAATGAATCCGTTCATTTTGTAGGTTATCGAATGGTTGCAAACATCTGTGAGAATGTAAACATCCATACCTCTGACGGATTCTCTGATTAATCCTTTACCTTCGCCGGAACCGAATCTGAATACATCGGAATCAGCAATGTAGCTTTCTGAAACATAGCCTTGAAAGGCGGGATCGAATTTAGCTTCGTTATCTATTGTTTTACGAAATTGTACCAGATGATTATTGATGCTTTGTCCCAATTTAACGGCAGAATCCAAAACAATAAGCTTTAACGGTGCCACGGGAATAGCATTTTTGAGCATAGAAGTATTAGCCATTTTTGTCTCCTTAAAGAACCTATATGGTCCTTTTGTATTTTAATATTACGTGAAATGACGGTCAAGTCTGAATTAAGGAAAAAATGAGTGCTTATATTGTGCTTTCGCTTGTACAAAACCACAATATTTGCTAAAATGATACTCGGTGTATTAACCCAATTATATTTTCAGGAAGGGAGAAATGAAATGAGAAAGTTTTTGGTTACACTACTTACCACAGCTATGGTCTTCTCAATGGTTGCCTGCGGCGCTAAAGAAACAGCAGGAACATCTTCAGACGGACCGGCTGTAACAGCAAACGATGCTGACAGCATCCCTGACACAATGACATCTTCAGACGGAAAGTACGAGGTTGCTTTCGTTACCGATGTAGGCCAGTTAAAGGATAAGTCTTTTAACCAGGGTACATTTGATGGTGTTAAGCTTTATGCTAACGAAAACGGTTTGAGCTATAAGTACTATCAGCCTGCAAACGGAGCTGAAGCTACTGATGATGACCGTTACGATGCCATGAAGGCTGCTTGCGAAGGCGGTGCAAAAGTTGTTGTTTGTGCAGGATTCATGCAGGGAACAGCTCTTGAAAAGGCTGCAAAAGAGTTCGCAGATGTACACTTCATCTTTATCGATGGATGGTCACTCGGACTTGATAACGTAGCAGGTATTACTTTCCAGGAAGAACAGTGCGGATTCTTCGCAGGTTACGCTGTTGTTAAGGAAGGTTATGAGAAATTAGGATTCTGCGGCGGTGGCGGCGGAACAAACGATGCTTGTTGCCGTTACGGTTCAGGTTTTGCTCAGGGTGCAAACGCAGCTGCAGCAGAAATGGGCAAGAACGTAGAGCTTAACTACAGCTGGCAGTACGGTGCTTCTTTCGGAGCATCAGCAGAACTCCAGGCTATGGCTTCAGGTTGGTATGAGAACGGTACAGAAGTTATCTTCGCATGCGGCGGTACAATGTTTGATTCTATCGCAGCAGCTGCTTCTGCTAACGATGCATTCGTAGTTGGTGTTGACTCTGACCAGTCAGGTGATTCCGACACAGTTATTACTTCTGCATTAAAGGAAGTTGGAAATGCTGCTAAATGGGCTATCGGCAAGTCATATGACGGCACATGGGCAGAAATCGGAAACAACTGCACAACACTTGGTGCCAAGGATGGTGCTACAGGACTTCCTACAGCAACTTGGTCATTAAAGAACTATACAGTTGACGAATACAAGGCTCAGTTTGATGATGTTCTTTCAGGTAAGATTGCTGTTGATAACACAGCTTACTATGATGATACAATCACAGGCTGCAACTTCAGCAACTTAACAGTTAATTATTTCTAAGTTTATGTAATTTCGATTAAGGAGAAAGCATATGCTTTCTCCTTTTTTCGAAATGCATTTTGATATTAAGGAGATTTATATGGAAAACAAAAGCGATTACGAAATAGAAATGCTCCATATTACAAAAGAGTTTCCCGGTATAATTGCAAACGATGATATTACTCTTCAGCTAAGGAAGGGCGAAATTCATGCGCTTTTGGGTGAAAACGGCGCCGGTAAATCTACTTTAATGAGTGTGTTGTTTGGATTATATCAACCTGAAAAAGGTGAAATCCGCAAAAACGGTGAAGTTGTGAAAATCAATGATCCGAATGATGCAACAAAACTTGGTATAGGTATGGTTCATCAGCATTTTAAACTGATAGACGTATATACTGTTTTGGATAATATTATTCTCGGTGCCGAAACTACAAAAATGGGCTTTTTACAGAAAAAAGAAGCCAGAGCAAAAGTCCTTGAAATTTCTGAAAAATACGGCCTTAAGGTTGATTTGGATGCCAAGGTCGAAGATATTTCTGTAGGAATGCAGCAGAGAGTTGAAATACTAAAAATGCTGTACAGAAATAATGAAATATTGATTTTTGATGAGCCTACAGCAGTTTTGACTCCTCAGGAAATAGAAGATTTGATGGCCACTATGAAAGAATTCTCAAAAGAAGGCAAATCAATTCTGTTTATTTCGCACAAATTGAATGAAATCATGGCCATTTCTGACCGTGTTACTGTTTTAAGAAAAGGAAAATACATCGGAACGGTAGAGACAAAGGATACGGATAAACAGCAGCTTAGTAACATGATGGTTGGCAGACCTGTTTCTTTGCAGGTAGAAAAAGATGAAGCCAAACCGGGTGATGAGATTTTAAAAGTATCCGATTTATCTGTTCCGTCTAAAATATATGGTAATGATGCCGTTAAGAATGTTTCGTTTAACGTACGCGCCGGCGAAATCGTGTGCATAGCCGGTATTGACGGAAACGGACAGACAGAGCTTGTTTACGGACTTACCGGATTAAGTAAGATTAGCGGCGGATCGATTTCCGTAAACGGAAAAGATATTTCAAATGCATCAATTAAGCATCGCGGTGAATACATGTCACATATTCCCGAAGACAGACATAAACATGGACTGATACTTGATTTTGCACTTGATAAGAATATGGTACTGGAAAACTTCAAAGAAAGCAGATTCCAGAAATTCGGTATTATGAATGAAAAAGCCATTCGTGAATATTCAGATTCACTTATTGAGCAATATGATGTTCGTAGCGGACAAGGGTCTCAGAGTATCGCCCGCAGCATGTCCGGAGGTAATCAGCAAAAAGCGATAATAGCCCGTGAGGTAGACAGAAATCGTTCGCTTATTATAGCAGTTCAGCCTACGAGAGGCCTTGATGTCGGAGCTATTGAATATATTCATTCGCAACTTGTTAAAGAAAGAGATTCGGGAAAAGGTATTTTACTTGTTTCTTTGGAACTTGACGAAGTAATGTCTTTGTCAGACCGTATTTTAGTTATGTACGAAGGTGAAATCGTAGGAGAGTTCAAATCATCCGAAGTATCAGTTTCCGAACTTGGATTGTATATGTCCGGAGCAAAAAGAAATAATAAGGAGGACAAATGATGAATAAGTTTCTTAAATCAAAATCTTTTAATATTATTTGTGCTTCGATTATTTCCATTCTTATCGGAATGTTGGTAGGTGGATTGGTTATTTTAATCGTTGGCATTTGTTCGCCTGAATTGACCGTAAAGTCTGCTTTTGAAGGAATCAGAATTGTATTTTTCGGTTTGTTTTCAACAGGTCGTGATACGCTCGGTAATCTGACCTTTGGATTTAACTCCACCAATATCGGTAATATGCTTTTCAGAACAACACCGTTAATCATGACAGGTTTGTCAGTAGCGTTGGCATACAAAACCGGTTTATTTAATATCGGTGCTCCCGGACAATATCTGATGGGAACAATGGTTACGTTGTTTATAGCATTGTGTGTTCCTTCGTCAAGCGTTCCTCCTTTTATTATATGGATTCTTGCTTTCGTCGGAGGTGTTTTGGCAGGAGCAATATGGGGAATGATTCCCGGTATTTTGAAGGCCTGGCTTAATATAAACGAAGTATTAAGCTGTATTATGACGAACTGGATAGCCGCGAATCTGGTTACCTGGATGTTTGATATCAGTAATTTGAAGAATGTAGTTGAAAATACCAAGTCGGGTTACATTTATAAAACCACATATAATAATGTGGCAACATCAAAGATGGGACTTGATAAAATTTTCCCCGGTTCTCAGGTAAACGGAGGAATACTGATAGCCATATTGATAGCTGTTTTGGTATACATTTTGATGTACAAGACGACTTTAGGATTTGAACTGACAGCCTGCGGCTCGAATAGACATGCAGCCAAATATGCCGGAATTAAAGATAACAGAAATATTGTATTATCAATGGCTCTTTCCGGTGCTTTGTCAGCTGCCGGTGCTTCCTTATATTACTTGGCCGGAAATACCGAATTCTTCTGGTCAACATATCAGTCATTGCCTGCTATAGGCTTTAACGGTATACCTGTAGCGCTGCTTGCCACCTGTAATCCCATTGGTGTTGTATTTGCATCGATGTTTATGTCTACTCTTGATATTTCGGGATTACAGCTAACAAATCTGACGGCATATAACGAATTTATTACCGATGTAATTATTTCCGTTATTGTATATATCAGTGCATTTGCTTTGATAATCAGGCTCTGGCTTGAAAAACTCGGCAAAAAGAAGGGAGGAAACAAGTAATGACTTATCTGGTTCAACAAACACTTCTTTATGCAATTCCGTTAATGATTGTCGCATTGGCAGGTGTATTTGCCGAACGAAGCGGTATCATAAACCTCGCTTTGGAAGGTATTATGATATTCGGAGCTTTTACCGGCGTTTTATTTGTTAATATAATGCAGGGTACAAGCTGGGTTAGTAATGCATATGCTACGAAATCCTACGGACAATTACAGCTCCTTGAAATACTCGGAATGATTATTTCGGCAATACTCGGTGCGATTTTTTCTTTACTTTTGTCCTTTGCCTCAATTAAGTTGAGAGCAGATCAGACAATCGGCGGTACAGCATTAAATCTGATGGCTCCCGCATTTGTATTGTTCTTTATCAGAATCATTGCTAATCAGAATACTCTGTCTATGGCACAGGGGGATTCAGCCAGCTGGTTTATGATTAAAAAATCCACACTCGGTATTGATAAGAGTACCGATTTAGGGTTCCTTGGCAATACATTTATCAATAAAGTATACTTAGCTACATATATTTGTGTTATTCTCTATATTGTTTTATCTATTATTTTGTATAAAACAAAATTCGGATTGAGATTAAGAGCCTGTGGTGAAAATCCTTCGGCAGCCGATTCTTTGGGAATTAATGTTTACAAAATGAGATATATAGGAACCACTATTTCCGGAGCTTTGGCCGGAATGGGAGGCTTCGTATACGCATTAACAACAGCTAACTGTACATCAAACGGTGATGTTGCCGGTTTTGGTTTCCTTGCTTTGGCAGTTATGATATTCGGTAACTGGAAGCCTGTAAATATAGCTGTTTCTTCATTGGTTTTTGGTTTGTGCAAATGTATTGCTGCAGGATACGGCAGTATAGATATTAACGGAGACGGAATATTCCTTCTTTCTAAAATAGGAATAAGTGCTCATATGTACAGAATGCTGCCTTATCTTATTACAATTTTAGTTTTGGCATTTACTTCAAAGAATTCCAGAGCACCCAAGGCTGAAGGAATTCCTTATGATAAGAGTGCAAGATAGGTTTTAATATGAGTAGTAAATCAAAGCCCATTGTGGCTGTGGTCGGCAGACCGAATGTAGGAAAATCAACTTTATTTAATGCTCTGGCAGGTTCCAATATTTCCATTGTTAAGGATACTCCGGGCATAACCAGGGACAGAATTTACGCTGATGTTACGTGGCTAAATTACAGTTTTACATTGATTGATACGGGCGGTATCGAACCCGATTCAAATGATGTCATTTTATCCCAAATGCGTGAACAGGCTCAAATAGCCATAGATACAGCCGATGTTATTTTATTTATGGTAGATGTGAAACAGGGCCTCGTGGATTCGGATTCCAAAGTGGCAGATATGCTAAGGCGTGCTAAAAAGCCCGTACTTTTGGTAGTAAACAAAGTTGATAACTTTGCAAAGTATGAAGCCGATGTATATGAATTTTACAATCTGGGAATAGGCGATCCCTATCCGATTTCGGCCGCCAATCAAATGGGTATAGGTGACCTTTTGGATGAAGTTGTTAAGAGCTTCCCTGAAGGAAAAGATACGGACGAAGATGATGATCGTATCAGAGTTGCGATAATCGGAAAACCCAACGTAGGTAAATCTTCTTTGATTAATAAGCTCATCGGAGAAAATCGACTTATTGTGTCAGATATAGCCGGCACCACCAGAGATGCGGTAGATACATATATTCGTCATGACGGAAAAGATTATATATTTATCGATACCGCGGGACTTCGTCGTAAAAATAAAATAAAAGAAGACCTTGAAAAGTATATGATTGTCAGAACCGTTTCGGCTGTAGAACGAGCTGATGTCGTTATTTTGCTAATTGATGCTGTTGAAGGTGTAACCGAACAGGATGCTAAAATAGCCGGAATTGCTCATGAACGCGGAAAAGCGGTAATCGTTGCTGTTAATAAATGGGATGCTATCGAAAAGAATAATAAAACCGTTAATGAATTTACGGATAAGATTCATCAGTTCTTATCGTTTATGAATTATGCGGAGATTACCTTTATTTCAGCAGTGAGCGGCCAGCGTCTTCCCAAACTGTATGATTTAATCGATACCGTATATGAAAATCATTCGATGAGAATTCAGACAGGTGTGTTAAATGAAATTATGACCAAAGCAGTTGCGATGCAACAGCCGCCTTCAGACAAAGGGAAGCGTCTTAAATTGTTTTATATTACGCAGGCATCCGTTAAACCTCCGACATTTGTTATCTTTGTTAATTATAAAGAGCTTATGCATTTTTCTTATACGAGATATATAGAAAATCAGATTCGTGATACTTTTGGTTTTAAAGGGACACCTATCAGATTTATTATTCGTGAAAGAGGCGAAGAAAAATAATGTTCAGAATTTTTTGTTTACTAATAGGTTATGCTTTCGGATTGTTTCAAACAGCATTTGTAATAGGCAAAATTAACGGAATTGATATCAGGGAGCACGGTTCCGGAAATGCGGGTACCACCAATACTTTACGTGTGCTTGGTACAAAAGCCGGGCTGACTGTATTTGCCGGAGATTGCATTAAATGTGTTCTTGCAGTTTTGATTTGTTATTTTTTGTTTAAGAATTCCAACCCGAATCAGATTCATCTGATAAAGCTGTATGCAGGGTTGGGAGCCATTTTGGGTCACAATTTTCCGTTTTATTTGAATTTTAAAGGCGGAAAAGGTATTGCATGTACGGCAGGCTTAATGTTTTCCTTTGATCCGTGGTTTACGCTGGTTGGTCTGACGATATTTTTCAGCATATTTTTTATTACACATTTTGTTTCTTTAGGTTCTCTTTGCATTTATCCGTATATATTGATTATGACGGTTTTGTTGGGAACAAAATATTTTAACTGTACTTCTTATACTTTGATTGAAATGTGTGCTATTGAAGTATTTTTGCTCTTCTTAACCACATTTATGCATAGGACAAATATAAAAAGATTAATTAATCATTGCGAAAAGAAAACATATTTATCAAAGAAGAACAAGGAGAAATATCAAAATGGCTAATATCGGAGTTATAGGCGCAGGAAGCTGGGGAACCGCGCTTTCGAAGCTTCTTTCAAATAATGGTCATAATGTTACATTATGGTCTTGTATTGATGACGAAATTAAAATGCTTAAGACCTTTCATGAGCAAAAAGACAAATTACCGGGTGTGGTTTTGCCTGATGACATGATTTTCACTTCCGATTTGGAAGAAACCATGAAAGATAAAGATATACTTGTTTTGGCAGTACCTTCCGTATTTACGCGCCAGACAGCACATAATATGGCACCGTTTGCCAAAGAAGGACAGATTATTGTAAATGTTGCCAAAGGTATAGAAGAGACTTCTTTAAAAACTTTGTCCGAAATCGTTGAAGATGAGATTCCGAATGCAAACGTTTGTGTTCTGTGCGGACCTTCACATGCGGAAGAGGTCGGTAAAGGAATTCCCACAACTATAGTTGCGGGAGCAAAGGACAAAGAAACTGCTTTGTTTTTA